>JBKPFP010000298.1:0-1977 GCA_046744435.1 Actinomycetota bacterium
TCCTCGGGAGCCGCGGCGACGCCGAGGGCGGCCAGCCGCAGTTCGTGCCCGCCGGTGCGGCGACGGAGCCGAATGCCGACTTCGGCGGCCAGGCCGCGGACGACGACATCCCGTTCTGATGGCCCAGCAGAAAGAGCGACAGCAGCGCAGGCAGAGGACGGCCCCACCGCCGAGGCGGCGGAGCTGTTACTTCTGCAAGGAGAAGGTCGAGGAGGTCGACTACAAGAACTACAACCAGCTGCGCCGGTACATCTCGGAGAAGGGCAAGATCCGCTCGCGCCGGATCACCGGCACCTGCCGGCGGCACCAGAAGCAGGTCGCGGTGGCGGTCAAGCGAGCGCGCGAGATGGCGCTACTGCCTTATGTCGCGAACTAGCCAAGGAACGTTTTCGACAGTGGCACGTCCGAAGTCGGCACCGCAAGCGGTGCCTCAGGTCTCGAACTGATCCGATGAAGGTCATCCTCCGACAGGACGTCGACAACGTCGGCCTGCGCGGCGAGGTCGTCGACGTCGCGCGCGGGTACGCCCGCAACTTCCTGCTCCCGCGAAAGCTCGCCGAGCCGGCGACACCGGCACGGGTCGCCGAGGTCGAGAAGGTGGCCGCGCAGCGCGCGCGGCACGAGGCGCAGACGTTCGAGCAGGCGCAGGAGATCTCCCAGCGGGTCGGGCAGCTCGAGCTGCGCTTCGACGTCAAGGCGGGCGAGACGGGTGTCCTCTTCGGCTCGGTGACGCCGACCGACATCTCCGACACGCTCTGGGAAAAGCACAAGGTCCGCGTCGACCGGCGCAAGATCGAGCTGGCCGAGCCGATCAAGCGCATCGGGCGCTACGACATCCCGGTCGAGCTCTTCCAGGACGTGACCGTGCAGGTGCGGACGCTCGTCGTCCCCGAGGGCGGGGAGCTGCCTCCCGAGGAGGAGCTGCCCGCGCCCGAGGTGGTCGAGGCAGCCGCTGCGGAGGCAGCCGTGGAGTCGGAGGCCGAAGAGGCGGTGGCCGAGGAGGGTCGCTACTCCGACGAGGTGCTCGACGAGGCAATCGCCGCCGCGGAGCAGCCGGAGCTGCCCGAGGGAACGGAGGAGGAGCAGGTGGCCGAGGATGCGCTCGAGGACGCCGTAGGTACCGACGCGCAGCCCGAGGAGTCACAAGAGCGCTGAAAAAAATCCACAGGCTGGGAGAAAACCTGTGGACAAATCCATGAAGCTGTCGCAAACAGCGCAGTTTTCAATGGAGGCAAGCCTGTTCACGAATGCTCCGTGACGGGGCATGACATCCGTCTCGCTGGGGATAATCCAGCGAACGTATGTTCCCAAAGCCCTGCATCTGTCGAGAGTGGCTTCGAGTCGTAGGCAGGCCCGAGCCTGTGAGTGGACGTGCCGGCTGAGGCGCGCTTCACTCGCGACGTGGCCGCTGTTGCCCCGTCCACGCAAGCCGCTCCGGTGCCGCCACAGAACCTCGACGCCGAGGAGTCCGTCCTCGGCGCGATGATGCTCGCGCCCGGCGCGATCGGCGCCGTGAGCGAGGTGCTCGACGCGGGCGATTTCTACCGCGAGAGCCACGCGAAGATCTATCGCGCCGCGCTCGGCCTCTACGCGCGCGGCGAGCCGGTCGACGCGATCACGCTCGTCGACGAGCTCGAGGAGCGGGGCGAGCTCGAGGACGCAGGGGGGCGGGGCCGCATCCAGGAGCTCGCCGCCCTCGTCCCCGCGACTGCGAACGCGGCCCACTACGCGCGCATCGTCCGCGAGATGGCGACGTTGCGCGGTCTCATCCGCGCGGGCGGCGAGGTGGCGCGGCTCGGCTGGGAGCGGCTCGGCGACGCGCAGGAGCTCGTCGACCGGGCCGAGCAGATCGTCTTCGAGCTCTCGCAGAGCCGGGTCTCGACCGAGTTCAGCCACATCGAGGCGCTGCTCAAGGAGAGCTTCGAGCGGATCACGGCCCTCTACGAGGCGGGCGAGGAGCTGACCGGCGTCCCGTCC
>JBKPFP010000147.1:0-9863 GCA_046744435.1 Actinomycetota bacterium
GCTCGAAGCCGCCGGCGGGGCGCGGGCGCACGAGCAACGGCTGGATGATCCCTTGCGCGCGGATCGAGTCGGCCAGCCCGGCGGTCGCCTCGTGCTCGAAGCGCTTCCGCGGCTGACGGGGGTTGGCGTGGATCTGGCCGACGGGAATCTCGGCGAGCTCCTGCGACGGCGCCCCGCCGATCAGGACCTCGAGACCGCGGCCGAGACCGCGGCGTGGTGTGTGGTTCAATCGATTGTTCTCCTGGTTCGGTTCAGATCGACCGGTCATTTCAGACGGAGATGCGGGCAAAGCCCGCCTCTCCTGACGGCGGCACCGCAAGCGGTGCCGCAGAGCGTTCGACAAGCTCCATAGCCACCTTCCAGTAGGCCTCGGCGCCGGCGGAGCGGCGGTCGTAGGCGATGACGGGCAGGCCGTGGCTCGGCGCCTCGGCTACGCGCACCGACCTGGGCACCCGCGACGCGAAGAGCAGGTGGCCGAAATGCCGCTCGAGCTCCGAGGCCACGTCCGCCGCGAGCCGCGTCCGCGAGTCGACCATCGTCAGCACGAGGCCCGCCAGCGCCAGGCCCGGGTTGAGCCTGGCGCGGATGAGGTTGACCGAGTGCAGGAGCTGGGAGAGGCCCTCGAGCGCGTAGTACTCGGCCTGGACGGGGACGAGCACGCGCTGGGCGGCCGCGAGCGCGTTCACCGTCAGCGGCCCCAGGGACGGAGGGCAGTCGACGAAGACGAAGCCGTGCGTCTGGGCGGCCGGGGCGAGCGTCTCGGCGAGGTAACGGTCGGCTTCGTCGCGCCTGGCCAGGTCGGCCGCGGTGCCGGCGAGGTCGGCCTTGGCCGGAATCAGGTCGAGGTTGGCGAAGCGCGTCGGCCTCGCAAGCTCGCCCGGAGGTACTCCGTCCAGGAGATCGCAGCTCGAGACGCCGTTCGCGCTCTCACCGAGGCCCGAGGTCGCATTCGCCTGCGGGTCGAGGTCGACGAGCAGCACGTGCTCGCCCGCCTCGGCCAGGCAGGCAGCCAGGTTGATCGCGGTCGTCGTCTTCCCGACGCCGCCCTTCTGGTTGGCGACGGCATAGATCGTCCCCACGCGGCCATTGTGATCAGGCGAGAGGACGTTTCCGGGCCATGCCGGGCCGACGCGGAAAGCCAGGCGGCGTCGGCGCGACCTTTGGAAGGACGACGAGCCCGGCCTCAGCTTCCGGCGGGCCGGCACCGAGCTCCGCGGCGACGCGCTCCAGACTCTCGAGCTCGGCGCTTTCGCCCACCCAGAGAATCGCCGCGCCGCCCGGCCGGACGAGTGGCAGCGCCCACTCCGCCGCGACCGGCGGCTTCGCCAGCGCCTTCGCCGTCGCCACCCCGAAGGAGTCGGTCTCCTGCTCCTCGGCGCGCCCACGCACGACACGAACGTTCGGAAACTCGGCCGCTGCGCGCTCGAGGAACGCCGCCTTGCGACCGTTCGCCTCGAGCAACGTCACCTCGCGTTCCGGAAACGCCGAGGCAAGAGGAATCCCCGGCGAGCCGCCGCCGGAGCCGACGTCGACGAGCGGCCCTTCGAACCGGGCGGCCGGTTCGACCGCGCGCAACGCGTCCTCCAGCAGCATCGCACGGGCTTCGTCGGGGTCCCGGATCGCGGTCACCCCGGGGGTCGCCAGGACCGAGGCGAGCCAGCGCTCGAGACGCGGATCCGTCAAGCAGTCGGCGCGACGACGACGAAGCGGTTCGGCTCGGTGCCCTCGCTGCGCGTCTCGATGCCGTCGAACTCCTTCAGCCGCAGGTGCACGACCTTGCGTTCGACGGCCGTCATCGGCTCGAGCGAGACCGACGAGTGCGACGCCAGGGCCTCCTCCGCGCTGCGCACGGCCAACGCCTCCAGCGCCGTCCGTCGGCGCTCGCGGTACCCCGCCGCGTCGACGACGACCTCCTTACGCTCGTCGGACATCGTGCGCCAGACGATCGCGTTCGTCAGGTACTGAATGGCGTCGATCGTCTGCCCGTGCTTGCCGATCAGCAAGCCGAGGTTGGCCCCGGAGAGGGAGGCGACCACGCGATCGTCCGTCTCGACGATCTGGATCCGACAGCGGAGGCTCAAGCCGTCCGTGATCCGCTCGAGGATCTCCCGCACCCGTTCTGCGACCTCGCTTTGCGGCTCGTCGGGCTCGACGATCGCCGCCGGGTCGACCGAGGCGATCACGCGCGCCGGCGCGTAGCCGACCCCGAGCAGGCCGCGCTCGCCCTCCGTCACGACCTGGAACTGGACCGCCGACTTGTCAAGCTCCGGGTGCAGCTTCTCGAGCTCGCGCAGCGCCGACCACTTGGCCTCGCCCACGGTCTCGCCGGTCGCCTCGACGCGCAGCGCCTCCTCGTTCACCGTCGGGCCTTCCGCTTCTTCTTCCGCTTGACGCGGCGCGGCTGCGCAGGCGCCTGCTGGCGCGGGGCTTCCGCCAGCTGCGCAGCGTCGGCCGGCTCCTCACGCTCCTTCGGCGGCGTGCGCGAGGTGCGCTTCGGCGGCGGCGCCTGTTTCGGGCGCAGCCCGCGCGTGACGAGCCCCTGACCGACCGTCCACAGGTTCGTCGTCACCCAGTAGATGACGAGCCCCGAGGGGAAGTTGAGCACGACGAAGAGGAACGCAATCGGCAGGATCAGCATCAGCGTCCGCTGCGTCTTGTCCATCGTCGCGGACATGAGCAGCGTCGACGCCGTCTGGCTGATCGCGTACAGCGCGAGCAGCAGGTACCCGGACCAGTGCGAGTTGGCCGCCTCGGTGATGTTCGGAACCAGGCCCAGCCAATGCAGGTCGGAGCCCGGGTTGTCCGGCAAGACCTCCTTCTCGAAGTCCTTGAGCACGAAGAACAGCGAGATGAAGATCGGGATCTGGAAGAGGATCGGCAGGCACGAGGAGGCCGGATTGATCTTGTTCTCCCGGTAGAACTTCATCAGCTCCTCGTTCTTCTTCTGCCGGTCGTTCTTGTAGCGCTGCTGGATCGCCTTCATCTCCGGCATGTGCGCCTGCATCGCCTGCATCGAGTGGATCTGGCGCACGGTCAGCGGGACGAGCGCCATGCGGACGATGACCGTCAGCGCGACGATCGACCACGCCCAGGAGAAGCCGACGCTGCCGTGCAGCCACTCGAGGAGCGCGGTCAGCGGCTTCTCGATGGGCTCGAGCACCGCGAGGAGGCCGAGCATCATCGGAAGAGCCTCTGCTGCTCGACGTAGTCGACGCCGCCATGGCTCCAGGGGTTGCAGCGCAGCAGCCGCCAGCCGGCCAGGATCGATCCGCGCACGAGCCCGTAGCGCCGCAGCGCGTCGAGCGCGTACTGCGAGCAGGATGGGTGGTACTTGCAGCTGGCCGGGAAGAGCGCGCCGAAGGTGTACCGGTAGCCGTAGACGAGGGCCATGCCCAGGTAGGCGGGCAGCCGCAGCACGATCACGCTTCCGCCTTCCGCAGCACCTCGTCGATCCGCTCGCCGAGCCAGCCGGCGCCGCGGGCCTCCACCGCTTCGGCCAGGCCCGGCCTGGCCACGAGGACGTAGTCGCAGCCGGGACGGACGGTCTCGAGCCGCGCCCGCCAGGCCTCGCGCAGTTGCCGCTTGAGGCGGTTGCGAACGACCGCGCCGCCGCCCGCCTTGGGCACCGCGATGCCGAGCCTCGGCTCGTCCTGCTCGTCCTCGCGCGGGAACCAGTAGAGCGTCAGGAAGCGCGTCGAGGCCGAGCGCCCGTGGCGGTAGACGGCGTCGAAGTCCCTGGAGCGGGAGAGGCGATACCGTCGTTGCAACTTCGCTACGCCGAGAGCCGTTTGCGGCCGCGAGCCCTCCGGCGCTTGAGGATCGCGCGGCCGGCACGCGTCGTCATGCGCGCACGAAATCCGTGCCGCCGCTTCCGTCGACGCACGTTGGGCTGGTAGGTCCGCTTCACGGTAGAAGGAGAGAGAAAAGGAGGAACGAGCGCCCTTTTTGAAGAGCGGCGATCCAGTATAGACGAGGGGGTCAGGCACCCGTTTTCCACAACCGACCGCGGGGGGTAAAAGTGCTGCGAGTGACGCATGTCGTCGGACCCGGCAACGCCCTCTTCCACACCTGTGGAGAACGGTGTGGAGTGGAGGGAAATCCCTGCAAATCTTGCTAGTTTTACCCACGGGTCGCCCCCGTTGAGCCTCCGGAGGGACGCTGCTATGCTCGCCGCTCCGTCCCCCGCACGAGGAGTGGTGGCCGGCGTCGTGGCACGCCAGCAAGAGCTGACAGCCGAGGATCTCTGGACCGCCGTTTCCCACCGTCTCCGCGGGGCCCTCAACGACACCACGTACGGCACGTGGTTCGCCGGCGCAAGGGGCCGCGAGCTGACCGACGAGGCCTTCGTCCTCGCAGTCCCGAACGACTTCACGCGCGAGTGGATCGAGGGTCACTTCATCGACCTCATCCACGCCGCGGTGCGCGACGCGACCGGGCACGACCGCAACGTGAAGCTGAACGTCGACCACGACAGAGGCGAGTCCGGGGCCGTCCCCGACCCGCCGAAGCCGCCGGCGGTCGGGGCGGGGATGAACCCGAAGTACACCTTCGACTCCTTCGTGATCGGCTCGTCGAACCGCTTCGCGCACGCGGCCGCGCTGGCCGTGGCCGAGGCGCCGGCCCAGGCGTACAACCCGCTCTTCATCTACGGCGGCACCGGCCTCGGCAAGACGCACCTCCTGCAGGCGATCGGGCAGTACGTCGGCGAGCACTCGGGCGCGCTCACGGTTCGCTACATCACGAGCGAGACGTTCATGAACGACTTCATCAACTCGCTGCGCGACAAGCGGATCGAGGGCTTCAAGCAGCGCTACCGGACCTACGATCTGCTCCTGATCGACGACATCCAGTTCCTCGAGCACAAGGAGCGGATCCAGGAGGAGTTCTTCCACACGTTCAACTCCCTCTACGAGGCTGGGCGGCAGATCGTCATCTCGTCCGACCGGCCCCCGCGCGAGATCTCGACCCTCGAGGAGCGGCTGCGATCACGCTTCGAGTGGGGGCTCATCACCGACATCCAGCCGCCCGACCTCGAGACGCGCATCGCGATCCTGCGCAAGAAGGTCAAGACCGACGGCATCCATGTCCCCGACCCGCAGGTGCTGACGTTCATCGCGGGTCGCGTGTCGACGAACATCCGTGAGCTCGAGGGCGCGCTGACCCGCGTCGTCGCGTTCTCGTCCCTCACCGGCCGGCCGATGACCGTCGACCTGGCCCAGGACGTGCTCAAGGACGTGTTTCCGCAGGGCGAGGCGCCGGAGGTCTCGATCGACCGCATTCAGTCGGCCGTCTCCGAGCGGTTCAAGCTCTCCCGCGAGGAGCTCTGCGGCGACCGCCGCTCGCAGAACATCGTCTATCCCCGCCAGGTCGCCATGTATCTCTCGCGCGAGCTGACCGACGCCTCGCTGCCGAAGATCGGCCGCGAGTTCGGAGGTCGCGACCACACCACCGTCATTCACGCGACCTCGAAGATCGCGCGCATGATTCGCGAGGACCGCTCTGTGTACAACCTGGTGCAAGAGTTGACCGCGCGGATCAAGCAAACGCGCTGAATCTGTGAATTCTTGCTGCTACCTGCCCGAGGCTGTGCGAAACCTCTGGTTGTCCACCAGCAGCGTCCCCAGCGCAGACGCTCTCCCCGTGCCGCGCAAGGGCGTCTTCCACCTCCTCCACACTCCCTATGACTACTACGAAAGAATCTCTTTTTGATGGTTGAGATAGAAACTGCACTCGGAACCTCCGTGAAGATCTCCTCTTCCAAGGACGGGCTGGTCTCGGCGCTCTCGGTCGTCTCGCGCGCCGTGTCGACCCGTTCGAGCGTGCAGGTGCTTTCGGGCATCCTCGTCCGCGCGGAAGGCGAGCTGGTCGAGCTCGCCGCGACGGACATGGAGCTCTCGTTGCGGCTTCCGCTCGAGGCGGAGGTGGAAGGGGGCGGCTCGGTCGTCGTTCCCGGCCGGTTGCTGGTCGAGCTCGCGCGGCTGCTGCCGGAGGGCGACGTGACGCTGGAGCAGCGCGCCGAGGAGGCGGTGCTCGAGGTTACGAGCGGTCCGTCGACGTCGCGGCTCAACACGTACAGCGCCGAGGACTTCCCGAAGCTGCCGGACGTCGACAGCGTGCAGATGTTCTCCGTCGACCGTGCCGCCTTCCTGGAGACGGTCGCGCGTGTGGCGCGCGCGGCTTCGCGTGACGAGTCGCGCCCGGTGCTGACAGGGATCCTCGTCCGCTTCGAGGGCGACCGCCTGATCATGGCCGCGACGGACTCGTACAGGCTGTCGGTGAAGGAGACGGAGCTCGAGGCCGAGGGTGCGCCCGAGCTTGAGGCGATCGTGCCGGCCCGCGCTCTCGGCGAGCTCGCGCGCATCGCCGCGGACGCGGACGAACTCCGCGTCGGAGTGCAGGAGAACCATGTCGTCTTCAGCGCCGGCGGCGTCTGGCTGACGACGCGTCGCATCGACGGGCAGTTCCCCAACTACAAGCAGCTGATCCCCGAGACGTTCGAGCACCAGGTGGCGCTGCCTCGCGAGGAGTTCCTGGAGGTCGTCCGGCGCACGTCGGTCATGGCCCAGCGCAACTCGCCGATCCGGCTCCGCTTCGCGGAGGGCGAGGTCACGGTCTCCGCGCAGACGCAGGACGTCGGCGAGGCGCGGGAGACGCTCCCGGTCGCGTTCTCGGGCGAGGAGCTCGAGATCGGGTTCAACCCGGAGTTCCTGCGCGACGGCGTCGAGTCGGTCGACTCCGACGAGGTGCAGCTGCGGCTCATCAGCTCGCTGCGGCCCGGCTTGATTCGCTCCGAGGACGAGAACTTCTCGTATCTGATCATGCCCATTCGTTTGGCCGGGTAGGTGAATCCGGGCGTGTCGACCGGTCATTTCGGACGGAAGCCCGAGCAAAGCTCGCGCTTTCTGACGTCGGCGCCGCAAGCGGCGCCTCGGGCCGGCTGATCGTCAGGTCGGTCACGCTCCGCGACTTCCGGTCCTACCCGGCGCTCGACCTCGAGTTGGAGCCTGGGCTCGTGCTTGCCGTGGGCCCGAACGGAGCCGGTAAGACGAACCTGCTCGAGGCGCTGCACGTGGGTACGCAAGGCTTCTCCCCGCGCACGCGCACGGACGCACAGCTGGTCCGGTTCGGCGCCGACGCGGCGAGGATCGAGCTCCAGGGCGTCCGCGCGGACGCTCCGGTCGAGGTCGAGGTGACCCTCCGGCCCGGAGACGCGAAGCGGGCGCTGCTAAACGGGGAGGTGCTACGCGCCGCGGAGCAGCTGAGGAGCTCGCTGGCGACGCTCGTCTTCACGCCCGACCGGCTGGTCGTCGTCAAGGGCGGCCCCTCCGGTCGCCGCGCGTACTTCGACCGCTCCGCAGGTCGTCTCTTCCCGGCACGTGCTGTGCTGCCGGCCGAGTACGCGGCCGCGGTCGCCCAGCGCAACGCGGCCCTGCGTAGGGCGTCGCTCGGCCTCTCGTCCCGCGAGGCGCTCGAGCCATGGACGGAGCGCGTCGCCGCCGTCGGCGCCCAGCTCGTCGAGATGCGGCAGGAGGTTGCCCGCGAGCTCGGGCCCCTGTTCGGCTCACAGGCGGATGCGCTCGGCCTCGAGCAGGCGGAGCTCCGCTACAAGGGCGAGCCGCCGGAGGTCGAGGCGCTCGAGACGAGGCTCGACGAGGACCTAGAGCGCGGCACGACCGGCCTCGGGCCCCACCTGCACGACTTCGCGATCGCCGCGGGCGGCCGCGAGCTGCGGCGGTTCGGGTCGCAGGGCGAGCAGCGGCTGGCCGTGCTGTCGCTGCTGCTCGCCGAGGCGGAGCTCCTTGCCCTGCGCGGCCCCGCTCCGCCGCTGCTCCTGCTCGACGACGTCCTCTCCGAGCTCGACGAGCGCCGTCGCCGCACGCTCGCGGAGCGGATCGGCGCCGGCACGCAGGCACTGGTCACGTCGACGTCGGCCTCGGCGCTGCCCGCGGACCCGGCGCAGCTGGTCGAGGTAGCGCCCGGCATCGCGCGGAGCGCGGCGTGAAGAAGATCGGGAACGACGTCAAGCGCGAGCTCGAGCGTTTCGGGCCGGTTGCCGCCGGGATGAGCGAGCTCGTGGCGGCCTGGCCCGCGCTCGTCGGCGAGCAGATCGCCCGTAACGCCTGGCCGTCGCGTCTCGGCCGCGACGGCACGCTGCACGTGGCGACGTCCGGATCGGCGTGGGCGTTCGAGCTCACGCAGCTGGCGCCGCAGCTCCTCGCGCGCCTCCAGGAAGGGCTCGGCGACGCGCCTCCGCGGGCTCTCCGCTTCGGTCCAGGCAAGCTGCCCGATCTCCCGACAGAGGCCGACGGAGCGCCCGCTAGAGTGGCTCCGCGGCCGACCGCGGCCGACGCAGAACGTGCCTCCGAGCTGGCGGCCGCGATCGAGGACGAGAATCTGCGCGAAGTTGTTGCAAAAGCGGCTGCAGCGAGCCTCGCGAAGGCCGTTGACGGCCGCTCGTTCTGGTAGACTAAGACCACCTGCAATTCTCCCAAATTGCAGGGATTTTTTATGGCTAGAGCTTCCTATACCGCCAAGGACATCACCGTACTCGAGGGGCTCGAGCCGGTTCGCAAGCGTCCGGGCATGTACATCGGCTCGACGGGCTCTCGCGGGCTCCATCATCTGATCTACGAAGTGGTCGACAACTCGGTCGACGAGGCGCTCGCCGGCCGGGCCGATCTGGTCGAGGTCATCCTCCATCCGGACAACTCGGTCACCGTCCGCGACAACGGCTCCGGCATCCCGACCGACGTGATGAAGGAGCAGGGGCTGCCCGCCGTGACGGTCGTGCTGACGAAGCTGCATGCGGGCGGGAAGTTCGGCGGCGAGGGCTACAAAGTGTCCGGGGGCCTGCACGGCGTCGGCGTCTCCGTCGTCAACGCGCTCTCGGCCTGGCTGCGCGTCGAGGTGCAGCGCGACGGCAAGCTCTACCGCCAGGAGTTCGCCCGCGGCGAGCCGACGAGCGACCTGAAGAAGGTCGGCCCGACGAAGGAGTCCGGGACGACGATCACGTTCCTGCCCGACCTCGAGGTGTTCGACGAGCTCGAGTGGTCGTCGGAGCAGCTCATCCAGCGCCTGCGCGAGACCGCCTTCCTGACCAAGGGCCTGCGGATCGTGCTCGTCGACGAGCGCGAGGGCGAGGAGCGGCACGAGTTCTACGCCGAGGGTGGAATCCGCGACTTCGTGAGCTATGTCAACGACGCGAAGGACCCCGTGCACAAGCACGTCATCTACTTCGAGGGCAACTCGAACGGCGACACGATGAAGGAGGGCCAGCTCGAGGTGGCGATGCAGTGGAACACCTCGTACGTCGAGTCGGTCTTCTCGTTCGCGAACAACATCAACACGCACGAGGGCGGGGCCCACCTGTCGGGCTTCAAGTCCGCGCTCACGCGCACGCTGAACGACTACGCGCGCCGGAACGGGCTCCTCAAGGAGAAGGAGGAGAACCTCGAGGGCGAGGACGTGCGCGAGGGTCTCGCCGCCGTGCTCTCCGTCAAGCTGCGCGAGCCGCAGTTCGAGGGCCAGACGAAGACGAAGCTGGGCAACCCGTGGGTGCGCGGTATGGTCGAGCAGACGGTCAACGTCAAGCTCGCCGAGTTCCTCGAGGAGAACGCGAGCGAGGCGAAGCAGATCATCCAGAAAGCCGTCGCGGCGCGGAACGCACGCCAGGCGGCCCGCAAAGCACGCGAGCTGACGCGGCGCAAGAGCGCGCTCGACAGCATGTCGCTGCCGGGCAAGCTGGCCGACTGCTCGATCAACGACCCCGAGTCCGCGGAGCTCTACCTCGTCGAGGGCAACTCCGCCGGCGGCTCGGCGACGGACGCCCGAGACCGCACGTTCCAGGCGATCCTGCCGCTGCG
>JBKPFP010000271.1:0-3955 GCA_046744435.1 Actinomycetota bacterium
GCCGGCCGATATCTCGCCGTAGCCGTCGAGCTCCATCAGGCGCTCCTTCGTCAGGCGGTACAGGTCCGGCATCGAGGTCACGATCCCCTCGCGCCAGAGCCTGCGCACGAGCTGCTCGCCGACGCCCTCGATGTCCATCGCGGCCTGCACCCAGTGGATCAGCGTCTCGAGCCCGCGCGACTCGCACTTCGGGTTCGGGCAGCGGTGCATGACCTCGCCCTCGGGCTTGACGATCTTCGTCCCGCAGAGCGGGCACTTCTCAGGCATGCGGAAGCGCCTCGTTCGCTTCTTCCGGGGCAGGACGGGACCGACGACCTGCGGGATCACGTCGCCCGCCCGTTGGACGATCACGATGTCGCCTTCGCGGATGTCCTTGCGGTTGATGTCCTCCTCGTTGTGCAGCGTCGCGTTCGAGACTGTGACGCCGCCGACCTCGACGGGCTCGAGCTGCGCCCACGGGTTGAGCGCGCCGGTCCGCCCCACCCGGATGTGGATCTTGAGCAGCTTCGTCTCGACGGTCATCGGCGCCCACTTGTAGGCGCGCGACCAGCGCGGCCGGCCGTGGAGCTCGCTGAGCCGCCGCTGCTGGTCGAAGGAGTCGACCTTGACCACGATCCCGTCGATCTCGTAGTCGAGCTCGAGGCGCTTCGTCTCCCAGACGCGGCAGACCTCGGCCACCGACTCGATCGACTCGTGCCGCTCCGCCAGGGGGCTCGTCCGGAAGCCGTGGGCGCGCAGCCACTGCAGCGCCTCCCAGTGGCCCTCGGCCGGCAGCCCCTCGCGGTGGCCCATGCCGTGGATCCAGATCGAGAGCGGGCGTTCGGCGGTGATCTGCGGGTTCAGCTGGCGCAGCGAGCCCGCGGCGGCGTTGCGGGGGTTGGGCGCCGTCCGCTTGCCTTCGGCGGCCTGGCGCTCGTTGAACGCCTGGAAGCCGGAGAGCGGCATGTAGACCTCGCCGCGGACCTCGAGCAGCGCCGGCGGGGCCTCGCCGTCCGGGATCTGCATGCGCGGCAAGATGGCCCCGATCGTGCGCAGGTTGACCGTGACGTCCTCGCCGCGGTAGCCGTCGCCGCGGGTCGCGCCGCGCGCGAAGACGCCGTTCTCGTAGACGAGCGAGATCGCCGATCCGTCGATCTTCGGCTCGGTGACGAAGGCGACGGGCTCGTCCGTCCCGAGCCGCTTGCGCACATCGTCGGCCCACTTCTGCAGGCCCTCGTCGGTCGTGACCTTCTCGAGCGAGCCCATCGGCGAGAGGTGCTCGACCTTCCGGAAGCGCTCGGAGGGCACGGCGCCGACGCGGCGGGTCGGCGAGTCCTCGGTCGCGAGCTCCGGATGCTCGTCCTCGAGCGCCTTCAGCTCGTCGAAGAGCCGATCGTACTCTGCGTCCGAGATCTCTGGATCGTCGAGCACGTGGTAGCGGTAGAGGTGGTGCTCGAGCTGCTTGCGGAGCTCCTCGGCGCGGGTCGCGTAGTCGGTCGTCGCCATCGGGCTGATGCTAGCGAGGGGGCTCAGGAACGAGCCCACACGACGGCGGCCGTGGGCACGGCGAGGAGGAGGCCGACCCCGGCAAGTACGAGCCAGACGACGTCTTCGTCGTCACCGCCCGATGATTGCGGCACCGGCTCGGCACGCGGCGCCGAGGCCGTGCGGTAGACGTACGCGATCGAGCTCGGGCCCGTGGGGTCGGGGCTCGCCAGGTACATGTCGTACTGGCGCTGCCGCGCGTACGTGAGCTCGAGGGCGATCGCGCGGTCCAGCAGCGCTCGTCCGTTTCGCCCCAGCACACCGCGCCGGAAGGCCGCGACCCACGTCCCGCCGCCGGGAGGCGTGAAGCGGGAGGCCAGGCTCTGCGGCGCGACCCGGAGCGCGAGCTTCGGCGGGGCCGCGCCGTTCGCTCGGCCGCGGAGGTCGAGCCGCAGCGTCGTGCGCCGCAGGCCGTCGAGCAGCCCGGAGACGCGGACGACCCCGTCGCGGGCACCCTCGAAGCTCGCCGTGCCGGGAGCGAAGCTCAGCGTTCCCTCGACGCGCAGCGGGACCGCGACGCGCGTGCGGACGGCACGCACCCGCCCGAGCACGCGGACGAAGACGCCTTCGCCGGCGACGTCGCGACGCACCGCGCCGCGAAGCTCGTCGAGCGCCTGGGCGACGGACAGCGGCTCGGCCTCGGCGGTGAACGAGCGCGCCGAGGCGCCGGTGACGTTCTCTACCGTGAGCGAGACCTGCAGCTCGCCGCTGCGGCGCTCGCCGGCTTCGAGCGGAGTGCCGTCGACGCTCGTCTCGACGCGCACGCGCACGGGGAGCACGGGCGCGCTCTCCCCGGGCCGCAGCTCGACCCAGGCCGCGAGCAAGCGGCGCCCGGGCGAGAACCCCTGCCAGAGCAGCTCGTTCTCGCGCTGGCCCGGCGTGGACTGCGTGCCGGGTCCCGGGCGGACAGAGATCACGGGCGCCGGAAGGGAGAAGACGTAGTCGCCGGAAGGACGGACGAAGATCCGCTGCAAGACCTGCACCGACTGCGGCTCGCCGGCCGGGTCGACGCCGACGACGACAAGCTCGCGCGTCGTCAGGCCGCCGATAAAGAGGCTCGGGGTGAGGGGGAGGCCCGAGGCGCCCGGCATCGGCGGCAGCGGCGGCGTCAGCGGCAGCGCCGAATCGGTGCGCGGCAGGTCGACGAACCGGCCCTGGGCGGACGCGATCGGAGTCACTGCGGCGGCGACCGCAACGACCGCCAGGCACGCCCAGAGTCGAACGTGCGGCGTCAACGCCGCTGTTCGATCACGGGGAGCGTCGCCGACAGGGGATCGTCCTTCACCGGCGCGTACGTCATGTCCATGAAGCGGGCGAAATAGACGTCGTCGTCCACGACCCCCTCGTGGTTGCGCTCGTTGAAGCCGCGCTGGTCGCCGTTCGCGCCCTCGACGGAGACCTGGTTCAGCCTGGCCAGGATCTCTTCCTTGTCGTCCGTGCCGCCGGCGTCGCGGATCGCGGCGGCGAGCACGTTGACGCAGTCGTACGAGTACATGGCGTAGTCGGGCGGCTGCACGACCTCGGCGCCGTCGGAGGTCTTCACCCCGACCAGCTGGGCGCCGAACTCGGCCTCGAAGCGGTTCTGGAAGTTGAGGAACGGCCCCGAGCCCACCTCCGCGGTCGGCCGGCCCGCGGCGAACGTGAGGCCGTCCACCCAGCGCGGGTGGTTGGCCAGCTGCTGCCGCACGAGCGGATCCTCGCCGGTAGCCGGTGTGTAGACGGGCACGTCCCAGCCGGAGCCGCGGGCGGCGGCGATCACGGCCGCGATCGTCGCCGGCTCGGCCCAGACGAGAAGCGCCGTCGCGTCCGCCCGCCGCGCCCGGAGCACCTCGGGCGCGAGATCCGGCGCGCCTGTCGACACGGTCAGCCGCGTAGCGACCGCTTCCGGGTTCTGCCCGAAGGCCCCGTCGAGCGCCTTCTCCCCCTGCTGGCCGTACGTCGAGTCGTCGACGATCAGCGCGAGGCGGAGCCCCTTCGGGATCAGGTACTCGGCCAGCCGGAAGGAGATCCCGTGGTCGGTGGGCGCGATCCGGAACACGTTCGGCCGTCGGTCGACGTCGACGAGGCCCTCCCCGCCCTGATACGTGATGCAGATCGGCACGTCGGCGTCAGCTGCGAGGCGCCACGAGGCGTCGACGCCGGTTCCCTCGTCGATGATCGCAACGGCCCCGTCGGCAATCGCACGTCGCACGTTCTGCGCCGACTTCCGAGCCGACAGCCCCGAGTCGTAGTGCTTGACCTCGAACGAGACGGTGCCGTCCTTCGTGGTTACCCTCGCCGCGGGGCCGGTCCCCGCAAGCTCGGCGCCGTTGGCGATCGTCTCGCCCACGTACGGGGTTTTCGAGAAGGGGGCGTTGACGGCGATCAGAGCGGTCGTCTTCGAGCCGGACGAGTCTCCGCCGCAGCCTGCCATGAGGAGAGCGAACGCGAT
>JBKPFP010000422.1:0-2262 GCA_046744435.1 Actinomycetota bacterium
CCCCGGAGGCGCGTGCGAGGCTCGCCACCCTCGCCGACCACACTGAGCTCGGCGCCGGGTTCGCGATCGCGATGCGCGACCTCGAGATCCGCGGCGCGGGGGAGCTGCTCGGGGCGGAGCAGCACGGGCACCTCGCCGCGCTCGGGTTCGAGCTCTATGTGGAGCTGCTCGGCGAGGCGGTCGCGGAGCTCGCCGGCGAGCGGCGCACGGTTGCCCGCCCGGTGCGGGTCGATGCCCGCATCGACGCCTACGTGCCGCCGCAGTACATCTCCTCCGAGGCGCAAAAGATCGACCTGCACCGCCGCCTCGCCCTCACCGAGTCCGAGGACGAGCTCCGCGAGCTCGAGGCCGCGACGGTCGACCGCTACGGCCCGCTCCCGGAGCCGGTCGAGAACCTGTTCGCGATCCAGGCCGCCAAGCTCAAGGTCGCGCAGCTCGGCGCCGACTACCTCGTCTTCCGCGGCGGGCGCTCGACGGTCGGGCCGCTCGTGCTCGGCTCGGGCGAGCTCCGGGAGCTGCGTGACCGCGTCGACACGGCCGTCTACACAACCGGGAAGCGCGAGGTCTCGCTCCGCGACGGTGAGTTCGACGGGGCGCTGCGGCTCGTCGATGCGATCCTCGACGCCCGCCGGGCTGCCTGAGAGCTTCATCCAGGATTAACAGAACACGCTGCTATACTCGGGCGCGCGCCGGGCAGCTTGATAAAAGAGGCTGCTGCTGGCGCTATTTCTATGAAAACGCGTCGCTCGATCCCCCTCCTGCTCGCCGCACTCGCGGGCGTCGTCGTGCTCGCCGGCTGCGGGTCGGACAACGAGAGCGTGCCGACGAACGCGGTCGCGGTCGTCGGCGACGAGACGATCACGAAGGCCGAGTTCGACAAGCTGATCGACCAGGCGAAGGGCAGCTACAAGACACAGAAGCGCAAGTTCCCCGAGCCGGGCTCGCAGGAGTACGAGGCCCTGCGCGGCCAGGCGATGCAGTTCCTCGTCCAGCGTGCGCAGTTCGAACAGCAGGCGGATGACCTCGGCATCAAGGTCACCGACGAGGACGTCGACAAGCGCCTCCAGCAGCTGATCAAGCAGTACTTCTCGGGCGACCGTGAGAAGTACGAGAAGCAGCTGAAGCAGCAGGGCCTGAGCGAGGACCAGGTTCGCTCGGACGTCCGGGCGCAGCTGGTCCAGGAGAAGATCTACAACGAGGTCACGAAGGAAGTCAGCGTCGACTCGGCCGCGATCGCCGCGAGCTACAAGAAGAACAAGGCTCAGTACGTCCAGCCGGCGTCGCGCGAGGTGCGGCACATCCTCGTCAAGAAGAAGCAGCTCGCCAACCAGATCTACTCGCAGCTGCAGAACGGCGGCAACTTCGCCGCGCTCGCCAAGAAGTACTCACAGGACCCGAGCTCGAAGAACTCCGGCGGCAAGCTGACGGTCTCGCGCGGACAGACGGTCCCGCCGTTCGACCGCGCCGCCTTCTCGCTCGCCGCGCGCGCGATCTCGCAGCCGGTCAAGACTCAGTACGGCTGGCACATCATCCAGCCGCTCGGCAAGGTCAAGAAGCAGACGACCACCCCGCTGGCTCAGGTGCGGGACGCGATCAGGCAGCAGCTCCTGCAGGACGGGAAGCAGAAGGAGATGAACGACTGGGTCGCCGACACCCGCAAGGAGTTCGAGAAGAAGACGACCTACCAGGTCGGCTACGCCCCGCCTGAGACCTCGACCAGCACCACCCCGACGACTCAGCAGTAGCTTGGCGCTCGCCGAGGCGCTCCTCGAGCTGCAGGAGCTGACGGAGCGGCTGAGGCGCGACTGCCCCTGGGACCGCGAGCAGACGGCGCGCACGATCGTGCCGCACACCGTCGAGGAGGCCTACGAGGTCGCCGACGCCGCGCTCGCCAACCGGCCGGAGAAGTTACTCGACGAGCTGGGCGATCTGCTCTTCCAGGTCTACTTTCTCGCGCTCCTGCTCGACGAGCAGGGCGAGGGCGACCTCGAACAGGTCGCGCGCGGCGTCCACGCGAAGCTCGTCGCCCGCCACCCGCATGTCTTCGGCGACGCCGAGGCGCGTACCCCGGGGCGCGTGCGCCAGCGCTGGGAGCAGATCAAGCGAGACGATGAGGGACGCGAGGGGATCTTCCACCACGTCCCGGAGACGCTTCCGGCCCTCCTCTATGCCCGCAAGCTGCAGCGCCGCGCCGCCGCGATCGACTTCGAGTACCCGGACACCGCCGGGGCGCTCGCCGACCTCGACGACGAGCTGCGCGAG
>JBKPFP010000029.1:0-3351 GCA_046744435.1 Actinomycetota bacterium
CTGCTCGACTAACGTCTGGCCCGGAGACGGAGCTGCCCACTCGATGACCGCAGACGTTGCGACTCGCGCAGCCCCGTCCGGCGCGCAAGTCGTTTTGCTCACGCTCGCCGCCGGCCAGTTCCTGATGACGCTGGACAGCTCGGTGATGAACGTCTCTATCGCAACCGTCGCGAAGGACGTCGGGACGACCGTGACCGGGATCCAGGGGGCGATCACCGCCTACACGCTCGTGATGGCGGCCCTGATGATCACCGGCGGCAAGGTCGGCGCCCTGATCGGCCGCAAGCGAGCCTTCGCGATTGGCTGCGTCATCTACGGCTGCGGTTCGCTCACGACCGCGCTCGCGCCGAACCTGCCCGTCCTCCTCTTCGGCTGGTCGTTCCTGGAAGGGGTCGGCGCGGCCCTGATCCTTCCCGCCATCGTCGCGCTCGTCGCCGGAAACTTCCCGGTCGAGCGCCGGCCCGCCGCCTACGGCCTGGTCGCGGCCGCAGGGGCGATCGCGGTCGCCGTCGGCCCGCTGAGCGGCGGCTTCGCCACGACCTACTTCTCCTGGCGCTGGGTCTTCGCCGGCGAAGTCGTGCTCGTCCTGCTGATCCTGCACCTCGGTCGGCGAAACGCCGATGCACCGGTCGAGACGCGTCCGAAGCTCGATCTGGTCGGCGCCGTCCTCTCGGCGCTCGGGCTCGCGCTCCTCGTCTTCGGCGTCCTCCGCTCCGGCGAGTGGGGCTGGATTCGGCCGAGCGCGGGCGCGCCGTCGTGGTCCCACCTGTCGCCGACGGTCTGGCTGATCCTCGGCGGCCTGTTCGTGATCTGGCTCTTCTCTCGCTGGGAAGTCCGCCTCAGCGCGCGCGGCAGAGAACCGCTGGTGCGTCCTGGAATGCTGCGGAACGCGCAGCTGAGCGGCGGTCTGATCATGTTCTTCTTCCAGTACCTGGTTCAGGCGGGCTTTTTCTTCGTGGTGCCGCTCTTCCTCTCGGTCGCCCTCGGTCTGTCTGCGCTCGAAACCGGTGTGCGGCTGCTGCCGCTCTCGATCACGTTGCTGGCGGCGGCGATCGGGATCCCGCGCTTCTTGCCCAAGATCTCGCCGCGGCTGGTCGTCCGATTCGGCCTGCTCTCCCTCCTCGCGGGCACGGTCGTCCTGCTCGCGGCGCTCGACAGCGACGCCGGCCCAGAGATCGTCTTCGTGCCGATGCTCCTGATCGGCCTCGGGATCGGCGCACTCGCGTCGCAGCTCGGTGCTGTCACCGTCTCCGCGGTGCCCGATGAGGAGAGTCCCGAGGTCGGCGGCCTCCAGAACACGATGACGAACCTCGGTGCCTCGCTCGGCACGGCGCTCGCCGGCTCGATTCTCATCGCGTCCCTGACCTCTGCATTCCTCACGAACGTCGAGGCGAGCTCTGCGATCCCCTCCCGCGTCAAATCTCAGGCCCAGGTCGAGCTCGCTGGCGGAGTGCCTTTCATCTCGGACGCCGACCTCGAGACCGCCCTCGACGAGGCGAACGCCAGCTCGAGGACGACCGACGCCGCCATTGACGCCTACGCCGATGCTCGGATCAACGGCCTGCGGGCCGCGCTCGCAATCCTCGCCCTGCTCGCGATCGTCGCGCTGTTCTTCGCGCAACGCATCCCCGCCAGACAACCTGGATCGCCTCCAGCCGGCCCGACCTGAGGAACGCGGTGCCACCCCACGCGGGGCGGCACCGTCCTCGGTTCAGCTGAAAGGCCTGGAGCTCAGATTTCCCGCAGCCGGCGCCCTCCGTACACGGCCAGCGCGTAGATGATGAGGATGTCGACCGCGAACAACGAGATCGCCCAGAACGGATAGGCCGGAACGAACATGAGCTGGCCGATGGCGTTGATGCCCGCGACGAAGATGGCGAACCAACGAGCGAACTCGCTGCCGCCCACCAGGGCGAACGCGGCCAACAGCTGGATCGCTCCGAGCACCAAGACGATCCAGCCCCATGTGTTGAGGTCGCTGAACACGTACGTGGCTTCGGCGGTGTAAAACCTCGACTTCGAGAGGGCGAGGATGCCGTCGAAGACGTTGAAGGCGCCCGCTAGGCCCAGCAAGAGGGCCGCGAACGTCACCCAGCCGGCGCCTTCGACAGAGTCGTACCCCTCAGCGCGCGCAGCAGACGGCGATGTACTCATCGGTTCTCCTTCTGTCGGGATCCGAGGTCAGCGAATCGGAACCACGGGCTGAGGGCATCGTCCCGATGGGATGATCATGTGCCGCCTCGAGGGTCAGCGTCTGGTCGCCAGGCCGAGCCCACTCTCGACGGGCTGGACGACGAGGATCAGCCCCTCGACGTGCTCGACACGGACGGTCTGCCCCGCGTCGGCGCCCTCGGAGCAGGTCGCCTCCCACAGCTCGCCGTGTACGCGTACCTGTCCGCGCGGGCGGCAGGAGGAGACGACCTCGCCCTCCATGCCGACCATGGCCTCGGCGCCGGTCCTCGGTCGCCAGCGCTTCGCGATTCGGCGGCCCCAGACGATCTCGCCCACCTCGCCGACGACGCCGAGGCCGATGACGAGCAGGGTCCAGGGCCAGGGGACGAAGAACGCGAGGACGATTGCCAGGGTCAGGACCACTGCGCCGACATGAGACCGCTCCCGACTGGCTCGCGCATCGTCCCGCTGGCATGACCCGGCGGCGAGCCCGCTGCCGGTCAGGGAGGCGAGATTCACCCCATCGGGACGATGCAGCTAGGCTCGGCTCGGGCGACCCTCACAATAGCCAAGAAGGAGGCCTCGACATGATGAGAAGACGGCGGCCGCTGATGCGGGCCGCAATGGTCGGCGGTACCGCGTACTACGCCGGCAAGAAGGTGCAGGAAGGGCGCGAGGACGACGCCTATCGCGACGCCCAGATCGCCGAGCTCCAGAACCAGCAAGCGGCGCAACAAGCGGCGCCGGCGCCGGCGGCTTCGGGCGGGCTCACTGACGACACCATCAACCAGCTCAAGCAGCTCGGCGAGCTGAAGGAGCAGGGAGTCCTGACAGAAGAAGAGTTCGAGGCCCAGAAGCGGAAGCTTCTGGGGGCGACATGAGCGCGGGCGAGCAGGGGCTGACGCTCGGCCCGGTGCAGATGCTCGTCGTCGGCTTCGACCGGGATCACTTCAAGGGCGAGATCCTTCCCGAGCTGAAGCGGCTGGGAGATGAAGGGATCATCCGGCTCCTCGATCTGATGGTCGTGGCGAAGCACGAGAACGGTGAGATCGAGTCTCGGCAGATCAGCGACCTCACGACTGAGGAGGCGGAGGAGTTCGGCGCGCTCATCGGTGCCCTCGTCGGGTTCGGAGCCGGCGGCGAAGAGGTGGCCTACGAAGCCGCGGTCGCCGGCGCCGC
>JBKPFP010000269.1:0-8791 GCA_046744435.1 Actinomycetota bacterium
CTCCTGGGTGACCACCGCGCGAGAGAATTTCGCGCGCGGGCTCGACCTCCACCTCGAGTCGAAATCGTGCCGCAAGCTGGTCGACCCCGGCTGCCCCGCCCCCGGAGAGGGAGATCTCCATCCGATGAGCGCTCTGGACACGACCCGGCAACTCGGCGATCAAGTCGGCCCGACCGTCGTCATCGACGTCGGTTACAACGACTCCTGGAACCTGTACGCGGACGGGATCGACAAGGTGATGAAGGCACTTGTCGCCGTCGGCGTCCCGCATGTCGTCTGGGTGACGCTCGAAGAGTTTCGGGACCCTTGGATAGGCATCAACAAGGCGATCCGCGCGGCGCCAACACGCTGGAAACAACTCATCGTCGCCGACTGGGCCCTCCAAGCCTCGGCCGACAAGCCATGGTTCAGCGACGGCGTCCACATGAACTCCGAAGGCGCTCTCCGGTTCGCCGACTTTCTGCGGCCGTACGTCCTCGAAGCATGCGGCGAGCCATGCGCACCGCCTCCTCCGCCCGAGATCGCGACCACCTGGCTCCCGTTGGCGCGCAACGGGAAGCCCTACAGCTTCACGCTTTCCGTACAGGGCGGCGCTCCGCCGTTGACCTGGTCGGTCACGGGACTTCCGCGCGGCTTGCACTTGAGCTCCGTAGGACGACTCAGCGGCACCCCTCGCGCGGCGGGCGTGTTCTTTCTCACCTTCCGCTTGCGCGACTCGTGGGACAAGGAAGCCACCGTCGAGCTCCCGCTGCGCGTGCGTCGACGGGCCTAGCGCCGGAGCAGCGTTCGAATCAGCGGTTCCAGGGCAGCTCTTCCCAGCGCGCCGGACGACCGAGCCGCCAGTGCGGAAAACCGGAGTACGCCTCCTGCGGCGAGGGTGTGTCCTCTTCGACTCCGGCGCTGTGCCGAAGCGCGACCTCGTCGCGTG
This sequence comes from Actinomycetota bacterium, assembly GCA_046744435.1. Taxonomy (GTDB): domain Bacteria; phylum Actinomycetota; class Thermoleophilia; order Gaiellales; family Gaiellaceae; genus VAXT01. The sequence continues at coordinate 929 of JBKPFP010000269.1, forward strand.
GGTAGAGGATCGTGCCCTGTTCGGTGCGCGCGCCGACCATCAGGATCAGGCACGGATCGACACCCGCGCCGACAAAAGAGTGGGTCGTGTTGGGCGCGCAGTGGAAGAAGTCCCACGCGCGCAAGCGCCGCTCCTCGCCTTCGACGATCAACAGGCACTCGCCGCTCAGGACGAGGAAGTCCTCCTGATCGGACTCGCGGTGGTACATGGTGCTCGGCATGCCCGCCTGCAGGAGGTGCAGCTTGAAGCCGATCTGGGGGTGGTGCTGCACCTCGAGCTCTGGCCGCTCCTTGGCCATGCGGCCGTCGGCTTCGAAGCCGCAGCGTGCGCCGAAGACGTCGTGCTGCATCCACGCGGCGTCACGGACGTTGAGCACGAACCACCCCTCACTCTGCGGCACGAGTCCTGCGCCGGTCTCGGCGAGCCGTGCTTCCTCGACCACGCCGGCAGCGTACTCGGCCGCCGCGTCCGTCCGATGAGTATGCCGCGTAACTAGGGTCTTACTGAGGAACGGAGCAGTGCCCAATCCGAACGTGGACTCGCTCCCGCTTGGAGCGACCGAGGCAAGAGGAGGAAGAGATGCCCGAGCACAAGACCGGAACACAGGAGGAATGGCAGGCGGCCCGGGACGAGCTCGCGAAGCTCGAGGCCGAACAGGCGCAGCGAAACGAGGAGATCAAGAAGAAGCGGCTCGAGCTCCCCTGGGTGCCGGTCGAGAAGGAGTACGAGTTCGACACAGAAGAGGGCAAGAAGACGCTCGCAGAGCTGTTCGACGGCCGCTCACAGCTCCTCGCCTACAACATCATGTTCGGGCCCGACTACGAGAACGGAGCCTGCCCCGGCTGCACCAACCTCGCTGACGGACTCGAAGGTTCGCTCGTCCACATGAACCACCGCGACGTGACCCTGATCTGCTTCTCGCGGGCGCCGATCGAGCGCCTGACCGCCTACAAGAAGCGGATGGGCTGGCAGTTCCCGTACGTCTCCACGTACGACAACGACTTTGCCTTCGACTTCGGCCTTGCGATGACCGTGGAGCAGGCGCAGCACGTTCCCGAGGTCAAGGAGATGGTCGACAACCCGCCCGAGTGGCTCGAGGAGTGGTCAGGCCAGATCGGGGCCGAGCTCGAGGACGGGCTCCGTGAGAACCCGAGCTGGATCGCCTTCGCGCGCGAGAACGGAACCGTCTACCACACCTACACGGTGTCGGCGCCCGACCCGTTCGTCGCGCCCTACTTCAGCTTCCTGCTCGACCGAACGCCGAAGCCGCAACCCCCCGAGCCTCGCGCCTGGCGGAAGGACGAGTACCCGGACTGACCCGATGGCCAAGCTGAGCTACGCGACGATCACCTCGCTCGACGGCTACATCGAGGACGCCGACGGCAGGTTCGACTGGGCGGCGCCCGACGAGGAGGTGCACACGTTCGTCAACGAGCTCGAGCGGCCCGTCGGGACATACCTCTACGGACGCCGGTTGTACGAGACCATGGTCTTCTGGGAGCGCCCACCCGACCTCGACAAGCAGCCTCGGCCCATGCGCGACTTCGCGGAGATCTGGCAGCGGGCCGACAAGATCGTCTACTCGCGGACACTGGAGACGGTGGGCAGCGCCCGGACCCGGATCGAGCACGAGTTCGACCCCGAGGCCGTTCGTCAGCTGAAGGCGACAGCAGACAGCGACCTCACCGTGGGCGGGGCCGAGTTGGCGGGCGCTGCGATTGCAGCCGGGCTCGTCGACGAGTACCACCTGTTCCTCGTGCCGGTACTCGTCGGAGGCGGCAAGCCTTCCCTCCCCGACGGCGTCCGGGTGAGTCTCGACCTGCTGGACGAGCGCCGGTTTCGCAACGGCACGGTCTACCTCCACTACCGCACACGCGGGTGAGGCCGGCCGTCAACGGCTGACGTCGTAGGCCAAGTGGGTGACCCGGTCGCCTGGCACGATCGTGCTCGGGTCTCCAGCCGCAGCGGCTCGGCCAGGCTGCCGGTAGCGAAGAACGGACGGCCGGAGCCGAAGACCACCGGGACCTGGTTGACGACCACCTGACCATGATCTCGTCCTTTCGCTTTGCGATCGTCCACCCGCCTTCGCCGAACGCGTTTCGGCCCCTGGGATCCTCGTCGACTTGAAGGGCAAGGGCGCCGTCGCCTGGCGGCTCGTAGGCCGCACGCCGGTTAGGCCGCCGCGCGGGAGTCGGGTGGGATGTTCTGGTTCAGACGAAAGAGGTTCGTCGGGTCGTAGCGGCGCTTGATCTCCACGAGCCGGTCCCACGTCGCGCCTGGATACGCCACGCGGATCCGCGCTTCGCCCTCGTCGCCGAGGAAGTTGACGTATGCACCGTCGTCGTCCTGGCGCAGCGCATCGGCGAGGCCGGTGACCCACGGCTCGTGCACCGGTGCTTCGTCGGGACTTCCGAAGATGGCCGCGACGTTCACCATGATCCTGCTCTGGCGGTGCCCATATGCGGTCGCATCGACGGGAACCCGGGCCGCCGCGCCCCCCAGCACTCGGAGCTGAACCGCGGCCATCATGGCCGTCGATGCCTGGAGCTGCTCGACGATCGTCTCCGCGGCGGCGCGGTCGATGCTGTCCACGAACATCGTCCGCGCGACCGCGACCGGGTGGAAGTCCTCCTCGCCAGCTACGAAGATCGCTGGATACGGCTTGGGCCCGAGCATGTCGGCGATCGGCTCGGCGAGCGCGCGGAACGGAGCGACCGCGCGTTCGCCCTCCTCGACGTCGCCCGCGTAGACGAGCACCGCGAAGATGACCAGGCGACCGTGCTGCTCGGCAGGCAGGAACGGCATCGGCGGGGCCGGCATGACGGCGGCGATACCCGAAAGCTCCTCCGGCGCGGCCTCCGCCTCCGCGATGAACGAGTAGACCGTGTCCGCCGTCGCGGGCAAGATCAACATCCCGCCCACGACCTGCTCCAATTCGTGCAGCCGGAGCTTGAGCCGGGTCGCGACGCCGAAGTTCCCGCCGCCGCCGCGGATCGCCCAGAACAGATCGGGGTGCGACTCGGCGTCGACACGAAGGAGCTTGCCCTCGGCGGTCACGACATCGGCTGCCAGTAGGTCGTCGATCGTGAGGCCGTGCTTGCGGACGAGGTACCCGACGCCTCCTCCGAGTGTGAGCCCCCCGATCCCGACCGAGCCGGTGTCGCCGAACGGCGTCGCGAGGCCGTGCTCTGCTGCGGCAGCTGTGTAGCGGCCGGTGGTCAGTCCGCCGCCGGCCCACGCGGTGCGGCCCTCGACGTCGATCTCCAGCCCGTCCAAGTCGCCGAGGTCGAGCACGATCCCGCCCTCGGTCGTGCTGTGGCCCGGGATGCTGTGGCCGCCGCTCCGGACGGCGAGGTCGACCCCGGTCTCTCGAGCGGCCGCGATCACTCGCGAGACGTCGTCGGCGTCGGCTGCGCGGACGATCGCCGCAGGCCGGCGGTCGATCCCTCCGTAGAAGACCGTGCGGCCTTCGTCGTAGCCGGGGTCCCGAGGCGCCATGACTCTTCCCTCGAGGTCTGCTCGGAGCTGTGGAATCGAAATGGCGGTGGTCGCTTCTGACATGGTGGTCCCCTTCCTCTCGTTCGTTCGATGGGCTGCTAGGCCGCCTTCTCGAGCGCCGCCTCCTCGAGCGCGGCCTCCTCGACCGCCTGCTCCCGCAAGCGGAGATCGCGTCCGCGCACGAGGAAGATCGAGACGAGTAGGCCGACGAACGCAATTCCGGCTCCGGCCCAGAACGCGTTCACGAAGCCGTCCGTGAGCGCGACCGGAGCCGCGGTCCCGCTCGCGACCTCGTCCTCCGTCGTCGAGACCGCGATCGTCGAGAGGAGCGCGAGGCCGACGGCGCCTCCGATCTGCTGCGAGGTGTTGATCAGCCCCGACGCGAGACCCGCCTCCTGCGGCCTCGTACCCGCGAGCGCTGCGATCGTGATCGGCACGAATGCGAACGCGAGCCCCACGGCGAGGATGAGGAAGCCGGGGAAGAGATCTGCCCAGTACGAACCTTCGACGGAGACCTGGGTGAAGTACAGGTAGCTGAGCGTGAGCATGCTCATGCCGAAGATCAGTACCGGCTTGACGCCGATCCGGGTCACGACTTGTGCGGCGACGTTCGCCCAGATGACGGCCGTACCCGCGACCGCGAGGTAGCCGAATCCCGCCTCGAGCGCGGAGAATCCGAGCACCTGCTGCATGTACAGGGTGAGGATCAGCCAGATCGAGTAATTCGCCGCGCCCATGATCAGACCGACCACGTTTGCTGCGGTGAGCGTGTGCAGCCGGAAGATGGAGAGCGGCATGAGCGGCTCCCGCTGACGGTTCTCCCAGACGACGAACGCTAGGAGTAGCGCCACCGCGGCTGCAAAGACGCCGAGCGTCTGCGCGGAGAGCCATTCCCACTGCCGCCCTTGCGTGATGCCGAGGACGAGGAGGACGAGGCCCGACGTGACGAGGACTGCTCCCGGGACGTCGTGAGACTGGCCTTGGGCGCCTCGGCTCTCCGAGAGCAGGATCGGGGCGAGGACGAGCGCTGCGACCCCGACGGGAATGTTGACGAAGAAGATCCACTCCCAGGAGAGCAGGTCGGTGAGGATCCCGCCCATGAGGACGCCGGCGGCGGCGCCGAAGCCGCCGACCGCACCCCAGGCGCCGAGCGCGATGTTGCGCTCGCGCCCCTCGGTGAAGGTGGTCGTGAGGATCGAGAGCGCCGAAGGCGTAATCGTCGCGGCGCCGAGCCCCTGCAGCGCGCGTGCGGCGATGAGTGACGTCTCGTCCCAGGCGAGGCCGCAAAGGAGCGAGCCGACGGTGAAGATGACGAGGCCGCCCGTGAAGACGCCTCGCCGCCCGATGATGTCGGCGAGGCGGCCGCCGAGCAGGAGAAAGCCGCCGAAGACGAGCGCGTAGGCGCTGAGCACCCACTGCAAGTTCTCCTGCGAGAAGCCGAGATCGGCCTGGATCGACGGTAGGGCCACGTTGACGATCGAGACGTCGAGGATGACCATGAACTGCACGGCGCACAGCAGCGCCAGCGCGAACCATTTCTTTAAGTCGGATGTGACCATCGGAATTTTCCTCCTGGCGTTGTGTCGTCAGGACCACGAACGGGAGGCGAGGAAGGGGACAGCCGTCTCCGAGGTTGTGAGGGCTACGCGCTGACTTCGGCGACTCGCCGCTGCAGGAAGCGGCGCTCCGGGTCGGTGTGTGCGAGCTCGAGAGCGCGTTCGTACTCCGTCCGCGCCTCGGCGGCCCGGCCTAGACGGCGGAGCAGGTCGGCGCGCGTCGAGTGGAAGTACTGGTAAGCGTCGAGGTCGAGCCGGTCGACGAGCGTGAGGCCGGCTTCGGCCCCGTCCGTCTCGGACACGGCGATCGCGCGGTTCAGCTCGGCGACGGGAGAGGCTGTCAGCCGCACGAGCTCCCCGTACAGGGCGGCGATCTGCGGCCAGTCGCGCGGCTCCTCGGTGTGCAGCGACGCGATCGCAGCCTGAATGACATAGGCACCGCGGCCGTGCAGCGCGAAGGCACGGTCGAGCACGTCACGCCCGCGGGCGATCTTGGCGGCGTCCCAGCGCGAGCGGTCCTGGTCGGCCAGCAGCACGAGCTCCCCGGCTTCGAAGCGGGCGTCGCGGCGTGCGTCGTCGAGCAGCATCAGCGCGAGCAGGCCGTGCACCTCCGGCTCGTCCGGCATCAGCTCGGCGAGCGCGACCCCGAGCCGGAGTGCCTCTGCCGCCAGGTCGACCCGGCCGCCGTAGCCCTCGTTGAAGATCAGGTAGACGACCGCGAGCACGGCGGCCAGTCGCTCCGGAAGGAGGTGGTCGGCGGGGATGCTGAAGGGGATGCCCGCGTCCCTGATCTTTCGCTTCGCGCGGGAGAGCCGGCGCTTCATCGTCTCCTCGGGGACCAGGAACGCGCGGGCGATGTCCTCGGTGCTGAGGCCGCCCAGCGCGCGCAGGGTCAGGGCGACCTGCGCCTCGAGCGCGAGCGCCGGATGGCAGCAGCCGAAGATCAGCTCCAGCCTCTCGTCCGGAAACGTCGTGTCTTGCATCTCGTCCTCCACGGCTTCGGGCACGTCGAGCAGTCGCGTCTTTTCGGCGAGCACGCGGTCGCGGCGCAGGCGGTCGATCGCGCGGTTGCGGGCAGTGATCGTGAGCCAGTCCCCCGGATTGGCCGGCGTGCCGTCGCGAGGCCAGCGCTCGGCCGCGGCGGCGAACGCCTCCTGAACGGCCTCCTCGGCGAGGTCGAGATCGCCGAGGAATCTGACCAGGCTGGCGAGGACACGGCCCCACTCGTCGCGGAAGACCTGCTCGAGCAGCGCCTACCTCTCCACGAGCGGCCGTACCTCGATAGCGCCGCCCATTCGCGCGGCCGGAATCCGCGCGGCGATCTCGAGCGCTCCGTCGAGATCGTCGGCGTCGACAACCATGTAGCCGCCGAGGTGTTCCTTCGCCTCGACGAACGGACCGTCGGTGAGAAGCGTCTGTCCGTTTTCAACGCGGACGGTGGTCGCGGTCTCGACCGGCTGCAACTGGTCACCGCCGATGACGGCAGGCGACTGACTGATCGCGAGGTACTCGCCGACGATTGCGTCCTGCTCATCCTCGGACAGACGTTCGAGCTCGCCGCTCGCGGCGCCCGGATAGATCTGGAGTAAGTACTTCATGGCGTCCTCCTCTGCAGCGGGTTCTCGTCTCTACGACGAACGTACACCGTAAAAGGGGACACCCCCGCGAACTTCCTCTTCGCCGTCTACGGAATGTCGCGGAGCGTGGCGAGAGCGTCCTCGCTGACGAGCCGGACCTAGCTTGTCGGCGGCCCGGCCACTCGAAAGCGTATGTCGGTGAGCGTCCCGCTCGTACCGACGTACGTGCGCACCAGCCTGACTCGAGGCGCCGGCGCCTCGCCGAACAGCCGCACCCCGTCTCCGAGCAGGACCGGGACGATCTGCACGATGATCTCGTCTAGCCGACCAAGGGCCAGCACCTGCCGAGCAACGTCGGCACCGAAGATGCTCACCGCTCGACCCCCGGCGAGCTCCTCGGCCCGCGCCAGCGCAGTCTCCAGGTCCGAGACCGCCTCCACCGTACGGTCGGATGCGAGCTGCTCCGGATGATGCGTCAAGACGAGAACCGGTCCTGCCCAGGCGCCGCCGTAGATTCCGGCGACGGCGCCTCCCTCGTCCGCATTCGCAACCTCGTACCAGCCACGGCCGGCGAGCACGACGCCCGTTGAACGCGCGACCTCGTCTGCGAGCTCGCTGGACGTGTCGTATTCGGCTCCGCCTGTCCAAGACATGTCGTGCCCGGGGCCGGCGATGAACCCGTCGAGGGACATCGCTACGTGTAAGAGAACCATGCTGTTCTAGACCGTTTCCGAGAGAACATTCATCGGTCGCCTGTCCGGGTCGAATCCGGAACCAGGGTGCATGGCGTAGTACGTGCAGTGCATGGTCCTCGCATCGATGGAATGAACACCGATGAAGCCAGTGGGGACGCTTCCAGGGAACCGTCTGAACCGTCTAGGAGGTACGAAATGGCGGAATCGACTCTGTACGAACGGCTTGGCGGCGCATTCGCCATCGCAGCAGTGATTGACCACTTCAGCGATGCTCTCGTGCGTAATCCGATCGCCGGCCAGGAATCGGAGAACCCCGAGCTACGGGAATGGAGCACCAACGATCTGGCCAGGCTTCCAGGTCTCAAATTCATGCGTACCCTCTGGGTCTGCGACGTTGCCGGCGGCCCCCAGCAATACGCTGCCACGAAACCAGGCAGTACTCCTCTCGGCTTGGAAGAAGCCCACCGCGAGCTGAAGATCTCTCCCGCCGTGTTCGATGAAGTCGCGGCTGAACTTGGGCGATCGCTTGACTTCTTC
>JBKPFP010000129.1:0-1660 GCA_046744435.1 Actinomycetota bacterium
GAGCGGCTGAGCCGCTTGCGCAGCCTGCCGCTGCTGCGCGGGGCGCGGGTCTCGGAAGAGCTCGTGCGGCTCGAACGCCAGCTCGAGCGCATCGAGGCCGGCGAGACCGACGAGGACATCTGGCGGCAGGTCGAGCTCGCACGGCATCCCGACCGGCCCTACACGCTCGACTACGTCGAGCGCCTGTTCGAGGACTTCGTCGAGCTGCACGGCGACCGGGCTCGCGCGGAAGACCCCGCGGTCGTGACCGGCCTGGGCCGCTTCGCGGGCAAGACGATCGCGTTCATCGGCCACCAGAAGGGCGACCCGCCGCGCGGCGCAAGAGAGCGGCAGCGGCGGAACTTCGGCATGACGTACCCCGAGGGCTACCGCAAGGCGATGCGGGCGATGGAGATCGCCGAGCGCCACGCCTTCCCGCTGATCAGCTTCGTCGACACGCCTGGGGCTTATCCGGGAGTCGCCGCCGAGCAGCACGGGCAGGGCGGGGCGATCGCCCGCTCGCAGGCGTTGCTCGCGCGCCTGACGGTGCCCACGGCCGCCTGCATCATCGGCGAGGGCGGCTCGGGCGGTGCGATCGCGATCGCACTCACCGACCGCATCCTGATGCAGGAGCACGCGATGTACAGCGTCATCTCTCCGGAGGGCTGCGCCGCGATCCTCTGGCGCGACGGGGCGGAGAAGGTGAAGGCGGCCGCGGCGCTGAAGCCGGACGCTCTCCACTGCCTCGAGCTCGGCGCGATCGACGTCATCGTCCCGGAGCCGGAGGGGGGCGCTCATCAGAACTACGACCAGGCGGCGCGCCTGCTCGGAGAGGCGCTCGGCGCGGCGCTCGAGGAGCTCGACGGAGTCCCCGGCGCGGAGCTGCGCCGCAGGCGCCGGGACCGTTTCCGCTCGCTGGGCATCTATGGGACGCATGCCAAGGCCGAGACGGTCGTCCAGCCGCGTCCCTGAGCGGCCTCCGCCGACTTTTCAACAGTTTCAACAGGGGATGACCGTCCACAATGTCCACAGCCTTTTCCCCGGTCCCAGAGACGCGTCGGGGCCGACTGAACCGGCCCCGAGCGTTGACCCCCTGGTGAAGGGACAATCTTTTTGAAAAGTATCGTCCCTTGTTGTACGTCGTATATCGCCGGTCTGTGAAAACCTAAACCTCGCGCCGGAAGCGGCGCTCTCTTCGCGCACTGCAACTCTCCACCAGGCAAGCTAGACGGGTGGCGAAACCGAAGCTCGCCGAGTACCGGAAGAAGCGCGACCCGAAGAAGACCCCGGAGCCCTTCGGCGGCGGCAAGCGCGGCAAGAAGCCGATCTTCGTCGTCCAGCGGCACGATGCCCGCCGCCTCCACTACGACTTCCGCCTGGAGCGCGACGGCGCGCTGGCCAGCTGGGCCGTCCCCAAGGGCGTGCCGCTCGAGCCGGGCCAGCAGCACCTGGCCGTGCACGTCGAGGACCACCCGCTCGAGTACGCGAGCTTCGAGGGCGAGATTCCCCAGGGCGAGTACGGGGCCGGGACAGTCGAGATCTGGGACTCGGGCACGTACGAGCTCCTCGAGGAGAAGAAGAACGGGGGGCTGACCGTTCGCCTGGAGGGCAAGCGCCTCGACGGGACGTACGCGCTCGTGCCCGCCAAGCTCTCCGGCGACCCGAAGAACTGGCTCATCCT
>JBKPFP010000049.1:0-2636 GCA_046744435.1 Actinomycetota bacterium
AGCTCCTTCTCCCCGTTCACGTGCTCGGCGTACTTCCAGCGCGGGGTGCGGATCGCCGAGTAGGTCGGCGTCTCGAGCAGGAGGTCGCGGCCCCAGAAGAGGAGCCGGTCGCGCGCGATCGGGAGCAGCGAGCGGCCGTCCATCACGCGCTCCGGCGCGGCGTGGGCGGCGGCGACGATCGTCGGAGCAAGGTCGATGTTCGCTGCCAGCTGCGACCGGTGCCCGCCGCGCGGAATCCCGGGCCCGCGGATGATCAGCGGCACGCGGATCGACGGCTCGTACAGAAGCACCTTCCCGGTCGGCACGCGGTGCTCGCCGTGGAAGAAGCCGTTGTCGGCCGTGAAGATGATGTAGGTGCGATTGATCTCGCCGGTCGCCTCGAGCGCCCTGACGACCTCGCCGACGGCCTCGTCGACCGCGAGCAGCGACTCGAGCCGCTGCTGGTAGTTCTCGCGGATCGCGTTGATGCGCGCCTGCGGGAGGAGCGGGCGCGTGCGGATCCCCGACGGCTTGTCGGAGACGTCGACCTCGTTGAACGACGGCATGTGCGGCAGCGGCGCGGTCGCGAACGCGTTGCGATGGCGCGGCGCGGGCACCGGCGTCGCCATGTTCGGCGGATCGCCCGGCTCGCGCGGACCGCCCGAGTGCGGCGCGAGGAACGCGACAGAGAAGAAGAACGGCCGCGGGTCGGCTGCCTGTCGGCGGATGATCTCGACTGCCTTGCGCGCGTAGACGTCGGCCTGGTACTCAGCCGGGGTCGCGCCGTACTTCACAAGCCTGCCGTTCTCGTTCAGCGTGTAGTTGTAGAACTGGTACGTCGACGGGTCGATCGAGCCGTACCACTCGCTCCAGCCCGCCGGGACCTCGGTCTGCCGGACGCGGCCGTAGCCGTTCAGGTACTTGCCGAGGTGGATGGTCACGTAGCCGGCCTTCTGCAGCCAGACCGGGAGCGTGTTCCTGTGGTCGAGCCGGTCGTAGCCGCCGTTCGGCGGTGCGTTGCCCATCACGTGGTGGTTGTGCGCGTACTGGCCGGTGAGGAAGGTCGACCGCGACGGGCAGCAGAGCGAGTACGAGACGAAGTTGTTGTCGAAGGTGACGCCCTGGTTGCCGAGCAGCGTGCGGACGTTGCCCATCACGCGCAGCGACTCGAGCGTCTGGTCGTCGCTCATCAGCACGAGGACGTTGGGGCGGTTGAGCACGTTCTGCGCGTTCTGCGCGCCTGCCCGCTCCGCGCCCGAGCCCGTCAGCGCGGCGGCTACGACGACGGCCCCGGCGAGCGCCGGGGCGGCGATCCAACGTGTCCAGCCCCTGGCCACGGGAGGAGTCTTACCCAGGCCTCGTGAGGCTTCTGTAAGCGTCCTGTGAAGAGTTTTCTCGGCCCGCTTTCCTAGGCCGAGATGAGCTCGGCCGGCTCCGTAACCGGCGCCTGGCACGCAAAGCGTTCGCAGACATAGACGGCGGGCTTGCCGTCGACGAGGCCCTTGCCCTCGAGGAGCGGCACGCCCTCGGCCGGGCCGAAGGCGACGACCGCGTTCGGGTCGAATCCGCTCAGGGCGGCTTGGGCGACCTCACTGTCCGGCGGGCCGAGGATCGCGAGCTCGCGCGGCGGCGAGAAGTGCAGATCGAGGGCGCTGAGCGCGTGCCCGAAGGCCTGCGGCGCGCGGGTCAATGCGTTGTGCACGACCCGGAAGACGCCGACGGCACGGCGTTCGAGCTCGTCGTCGCCGTAGATCCGCGCGAGCTTGAGCAGGACGTACGCGAGCATCGAGTTGCCGGACGGCGTCGGGTGGTCGTCGAGGTCCTTCTTGCGCGCGACGAGCTCTTCCCCGCCTGCCGGCGAGAGGTAGAACCCGCCGCGCTCCTCGTCCGCGAAGAGCTCTACCGCGAGCCGCGCTAGCCGGTTTGCCTCCTCGAGCCAGCGCGGCTCGCCCGTCGCCACGTGGAACTCGAGTAGGCCGTTCGCCACGTCTGCGTAGTCCTCGAGGTAGCCCGTCCCCTTCGCCTGCCCGGCGCGGAAGGTGCGATGGAGCCGCTCGCCGTCCGAGAGCGGACCGAGCAGGAACTCGGCTAGCTGGCGCGCCGCGGCGAGCAGGTCGGGCCGGTCGAGCCGCCGGCCGGCCTCGGCCAGCGCGGCGAGCGCGAGGCCGTTCCAGGAGGCGATCGCCTTGTCGTCCCGCTCCGGCTTTGGCCGCCGCTCGCGCAGCTCGAAGAGCCGCGCCCGCTCGCCCGCATCGAGCTCGCCGCGGATGATGAAGCGCCCGTGCTCGAACGGCTGCAGGAGCTCTTCCCGCACGCCCTCTTCGGGAGTCCAGGTGAAGGTGAGCCCCTCGACTCCGTCGGTGTCCGCGTCCTGCGCGGACGCGAAGCCGCCCTCGGGCAGCCGCAGCTCGCGCAGCAGGTAGTCGAGCGTCTCCTCGGCCACCCGCCGGTAGCGCGGCTCGCCGGTGACGACCCAGCCATGGAGGTATGTCGCCGCGAGCAGGGCGTTGTCGTAGAGCATCTTCTCGAAGTGCGGGACGAGCCACTGCTCGTCGACCGAGTAACGGTGGAACCCGCCGCCGACGAGGTCGTACATGCCGCCGGCGGCCATCCCGTCGAGGGTCGTCCGCACCATCGGCAACCCCTCGTCGTCGCCG
>JBKPFP010000436.1:0-2135 GCA_046744435.1 Actinomycetota bacterium
GTGGCGCGTCGTGATGCGACCCGCGTTGTTGCGGCCGCCCTTCTTCTTCACGGAGCCGGTCAGGCTCTTCTCCGGCTTGCCCTTCGTGACCTCCTCGAAGGTCGAGGTCGTCATGAAGCGGCGGCTCGGCGTCGTCGGCCGGTACTTCTTGATCGGCACTAGCGATCACCTGCCGACCAGATCGTGCGCTCTGGCCGCGAAAAGCAAGCCAGGCTAGGACGCAGGGAGCGTTCGTAGCCGGAGGCTACGGGCGCGACTGAGGACGACGCATGGCGCAGCTTTGCAGCGCGCCAGAGCGTGCGAGATGGGCGGTTGGGGATCACCATCAAACCTGAGCCCCCTCGAAGATGTCGATCGTGTCGCCTTCCTTGAGCTGGACGATCGCCTTCTTCCAGCCCGGGCGGCGGCCCTCGACGAAGTTGCGCCGTTTCGGCTTCGACTTGACCTTGACGATGTTCACGGCCTTCACCTTCACGCCGAAGAGCTGCTCGACCGCCTGCCGGACCTGCGTCTTGTGCGCGTCCTGATGCACGCGGAACGAGTACTTGTTGTCCTCGATGAGGCTGTAGCTCTTCTCCGAGACCACGGGCGCGAGGAGCACCTCGTTGGGATGCAGGCTCATGACGCGGCCCTCTTCTGGACGGCCTCGAGCGCCGCCTCGCTGACGAGCAGCGACCGCGCCCAGACGACCGCGGCCACCTCGAGCTCGGCCGGCTGCACGAGCGTGACCGGCTCGAGGTTGCGAAACGACTTGACGAGCGCCGTCTCGTCCTCGTTGACGACGAGCACGACCGGCGCCTCCTTGCCCCAGGCGTCGAGGAACTGCGCGGCCTTCTTCGTCGATGGCTCGTCGAACGCGGAGCCGTCGACGACCCCGAGCGTGCCCTCGTCCGCGTGCGCGCTGAGCGCGCCGCGCAGCGCCGATCGGTAGGCCTTGCGGTTCACCTTGACGTCGAAGCTGCGAGCCGTCGGCGGGAAGGCGACGCCGCCACCGCTGAACTGCGGTGCGCGGATCGTCCCCGCTCGTGCACGGCCCGTTCCCTTCTGGCGCCACGGCTTGCCGCGGCCGCCGGCCACGAGCCCGCGGCTCTTCGCCCCGCGGGTGCCGGCCCGCCGCGCGTTCAGCTCGGCGCGCACGGCCTCGTGCACGAGGTGCGGCTTGACGTCGACGCCGAAGACACCTTCCTCGAGCGTCACCTGCTTCGACGACTTGCCGGCCGCGTCCAGGATCGGAGCCCTAGGCATCGCTTGCGATGCCTCCCTCAGGGTGCCGGGCTTTGCTCGGCACCCGTCTGAACAGACCGGTCGACACAACCGGGCTATCAGCGAAACGGCTTCTAAGCCCCGCCACGTCTGCGTTCCTCCCTGACCTCGACGATGCTGTTCTTGGCACCGGGCACCGCGCCCTTGACGAGCAGCAGGTTGTGCTCCGGGTCGACCGAGTGCACGGTCAGGCCGACCTGGCTCGCCCGCTTGCCCCCGAGGCGGCCGGCCATCTTCATCCCCTTGTACACGCGCGAGGGCGTAGCGGACGAGCCGATCGACCCCGGCTTGCGGACGTTGTGCGAGCCGTGGCTCGTCGGGCCGCGGCCGAAGCGGTGCCGCTTGATCGTGCCGGCGAAGCCCTTGCCGATCGAGGTGCCGGACACCTTGACCGAGTCGCCGGGCTCGAAGGCCTCGACGGTGACGGACTCGCCCGGGACGAGCTCGCTGCCGCCGCGGAACTCGACGAGGTGCCGGTGCGGCTTGACTCCGTTCTTCTTCAGGTGGCCGATGCGAGGCTTCGTCGCCTTCTTCGCGGGCACCTCGACGAAGGCGAGCTCGACGGCCTCGTAGCCGTCGCTCTCCTCGGTCTTCACGCGGACGACTGGGCAGGGGCCCGCCTCGATCACCGTCACCGGCGTCACCTGGCCCGACTCCGCATCGAAGATCTGCGTCATGCCCAGCTTTCTGCCGACGATGCCCTTCATCAGAGCTTGATCTCGATGTCTACGCCGGCCGGGAGGTCGAGGCGCATGAGCTGGTCGATGGTCTTCGGCGTCGGGCTGTGAATGTCGATGAGCCGCTTGTGCGTCCGCACCTCGAAGTGCTCGCGCGAGTCCTTGTCCTTGAAGGGACTGCGGATCACGCAGTAG
>JBKPFP010000024.1:0-11701 GCA_046744435.1 Actinomycetota bacterium
TCCGCTTCGCGGAGGCGAGCTTCGCCGCCTGGATCATGAAGAGGAGCTCCATGATGTTGCGGTCGACGGGCTCGCAGCCGGTCTGGACGATGAAGGCGTCGGCGCCGCGGATCGACTCCGTGTAGCGGCAGTAGGTCTCGCCGTTCGCGAAGGTCTCGAGCTCGACCTCGCCCAGCTCGATCCCGAGCTGCTCGGCCATTTTCTGGGCCAGCTCCGGGTGTGAGCGCCCGGCAAACAGCATCAGCCGCTTCTGCGGCCCACGCTCGAGGAAGTGCCCAGGTACAGGCTCGGCCCGCGTCTCGGTCAACTCGAGACCCGGAAGCGTCGTGAGCTCAGTCGTCGCGCTTTCCATGTTTTTTGTAGACGTGGCCTTCCTTCGTGACCTGGCGCGGGGCGAAGCCCGCGAGGGAGCCTGGCGGGACATTGTCCGTGATGACTGCGCCCGCCGCAATCCAAGCATCGTCGCCAATCTCGACCGGAGCAACGAACGTATTGTCGACTGCGGTCCTGACGTTGCGCCCGATCGTCGTGCGCCCCTTGGGCTGCCCCGGCTCGTGCGGGTAGTTCGCCGTGATGTTCCCCGCCCCGATGTTCGTTCCCTCCCCCACGTCCGCATCGCCGATGTACGAGAGATGGGGCACTTTCGTGCCCTCGCCGATCCGCGAGTTCTTGATCTCCACGAATGTCCCGGCCTTCGCCGCAGCCTCGAGCACGGTGCCGGGGCGAAGGTAACAGAAAGGCCCGACGGTCGCGCCCGGGCCGATCTCGGCGTCGACTGCGACGGCGTGCGGGCCGACCTCGGCGCCGGTCGCAACCCGCGTGCGGCCACGCAGCACCGTGAAGGGTTGGACGACGGAGTCGGCTTCGAGCTCGACGCCGACGTCGATCCACGCGGTCGCAGGGTCGACGATCGCCACCCCGGCGAGCATGTGCGCCTCGTTCACCCTGTCGCGTAGCTCTGCCGCCGCCGCGGCGAGCTCTGCGCGGGTGTTGACGCCCTCGGCGTCGCCAGGCGGATTGGCCGTGTGCGCGGCCACGCGGCGGTCCTGAGCGACGAGGTGGCGGACCGCGTCCGTGAGGTACAGCTCCTGCTGCGCGTTGGCGGTGTCGAGCCGCTCCAGCGCCGGCCAGAGGTGCTCGCTGCCAAAGACGTAGATGGACGAGTTGACCTCGCCGATCGCGAGCTGCTCGTCGGTGGCGTCCCCGGCTTCGACGATCTCTTGCACGGACCCGTTGCTGCCGCGGACGATCCGCCCGTAGTCGCCCGGCTCCGGGGGCTCGAAGGAGAGGATGGTGGCGGCGGCGGACTCTGCTCGGTGCGTCTCGACCAGCGCGCGCAGCAGCTCGGGCCGGAGACGCGGCGTGTCGCCCGAGAGCACGAGCACGTCGCCGTCGAACCCCTCGAGCGCGCCGCGCGCCGAGGCGAGGGCGTCGCCGGTACCTCTGGGCTCGGCCTGGACCGCCACCTCGAGGCCCTCGTAGGCGTCGCTCGAGTCGGGCGAAGCGACGACGATGAGCGGGCTCGGCCCCAGCTCCTCGGCGGCGGTCAGCACCCAGTCGACCATGCGGCGACCGAGCAGGCTGTGGAGGTGCTTCGGCGTCGCCGAGTGCATGCGAGTGCCGAGGCCCCCGGCGAGCACGACCGCTGCGAGGTTGCGGTTGGCGTTCACGGCGACGAGACGTGCTGGGGCGCCAGGATTCGAACCTGGGATCGCGGGACCAAAACCCGCTGCCTTACCACTTGGCTACGCCCCACAGGTCGACGGGCTTTCAGGTCCTCAGTCTACGTCTCAGCGACGGTCCGAAAGGAGCAGGATCAAAGCAACGACCGCGAGCAGGGCGACGACGATCAGCGCGAGCGTGCCGACGACGACTACGAGCACCGGCACGAGGGCGACGAGCGCCTGCGAGACCGCCGCGATCCAAGAGACCTGGCGCACCGAGTCCGACCGCGAGCGCGAGGTCACGCCGAAGTGGAGCAGGATGACCGCGATCGCGATGATGACCGCGACCGGCCAAGAGATGACCTCGAACGCGACGAGGATGCCCTCGATGACCGCGATCCAGAGCGCTACCCATAGTCGTCGCTCCCGCAACCAGCGGCCGGGGCGCGTCGACCGGTGCTCCAGGACCTCGCCAGACTCGAGCTCGGGCCTGCCGGAGACCATGGCTCAACCGTACCAAGTAGGGACTGTGAGCCAGGTCTTCGCGCGGCCGGCAAACGCTGCTCGTGCGCCGGCGGCATCGCGGCGGCGCATGAAGAGGCCGTAGACCGCCGGCCCGGCGCCGCTGACGTCGGCGCGAAAGGCACCGAGCTCCCGCAGCTCGTCGGCGACCGGCGAGGTGGCGAGGTCGTTTGGGGGCAGGGCGGCGAGGTCGCGAGGATGCTCGGCCGCAGCGAGAGCGCGGTGCAGCCCGGCCCTTCTCTTGGCGAAGCCCTGCGCACCGCCCCGATCGTCGAGGGCGGCGTAGACGTCGGCAGTCGATCGCTTGTGCGAGCCGTGCGGGAGCACGAGCACGACGAAGTAGTCCTGCGGGAGCTCGAACCCGGACAGCTCCGTTCCGTCGCCCTCGCCGAGCTGGGGGCCCTGCTCGAGGAAGAACGGGACGTCTGCGCCGATCCCGGCCGCGACCTCGGTCAGTTCGGCCGTCGCCAGCGGCTTGTCCAGCGTCTCGTTCGCGAGGCGGAGCGCGGTCGCCGCGTCCGAGCTGCCGCCCCCGAGCCCGGCGGCCACGGGAATCCGCTTGGTGATCGTCACCTGCCAGAACGGCTCGATCCGCGCGGCCGAGGCGAGCGCGATGAGCGCATCCCGCACGAGCGTGTCGCCTTGGAAGCCGCGGACCTCGAGGCGGTCCGACGGGCGCAGCGCGATGCGGTCGGCGAGGTCGACGCGCTGCAACACGGTCGCGACCTGGTGCTTGCCGTCGTCGCGCTTCGGTCCGACGAGGAGCGCCAGGTTGATCTTCGCGGTCGCCGGAGCGCGCCTCACCGCAGCGCCTCGGCCAGCGCCACGAACTCGGGAGGCGCGAGCGCCTCCGCGCGGGTCTCCGTCGGGCGGCCGACCGCTCGGAGAGCTTCCGCTGCACGATCGCGTGGCGCGAGGCCAGCCAGCTCGACGGAGTTCGGCAGCGTCTTGCGCCGGTGCGCGAAGGACGCCTCGACGACGCGCTTGAGGTCGCCGAAGTCCGCGGGGAGTTGCTTCCGACGGAAGGCGACGAGCGCCGAGTCGACGTTCGGCTGCGGGCGGAACACCGTGCGTGACACAGGGTGGAATCCGGTGCGTTCCGCGGCGAGCTGGACGAGGACGGAGACAGCACCGTAGGCCTTCGTCCCGGGGTCGGCGAAGAGCCGGTCGGCGACCTCACGCTGCACCATTACGCACCAGAGCCGCAGGTTCGGCAGACGTTCGAGGCCCTCGACGATGAGCGGCGTCGCGATGCTGTACGGGAGGTTGGCGACGAGCTTGACCGCCTGCGGCTCGAGCTCAACGAGGTCGAGGCGCAGCGCATCGCCGAAGGTCAGCGCGACGTTCGTGCGCCCGGCGAGCCGCTCGCGGAGGTGCGGCTCGAGCGCGCGGTCGAGCTCGACGGCACGCACTCGGGCGACCCGGTCGGCGAGGTACGCCGTGAGGATCCCGAGCCCCGGGCCGATCTCGAGCACGACATCGCCGGCATCCAGCTCCGCGAGGCGTTCGATGACGCCGAGGATGTTCTCGTCGACGAGGAAGTGCTGGCCCAGGTCACGGTTCGGTGTGAACGGACGGGGATCTGGCCCAACCATGCGGGTCGAGGCTAGCGAAGCGCGTTCTGGTACCCGTTCTGGTACCGCGCACCTCTCGTCGGACCTAACGGCCCGAAACGGTTTTCGAGACTCGCCCTGTTGGCCTAGCCATGTGCTCGAGGCCTTGTGCGTCACACGTTGCGTGACAGTCGGCCGGCCCGTCGGGTTACGGAGTCGCCGCGTCGTCGTCTAACTCAGGCCGAGTCTCGAACGCGTCGAGTCCCGCACTTTGCCGGTCGTCATAAGGACGGCAAAATGAGTCGGCACGTGCTCGCGGTCGGGGATACCCGTGAGTGCCGTGAGCGGCTCAGAGGCAGCCCCCAAGCGCGGGCGATGGTCCAACCAACCTCGGGCGGTCGTTGACTATCGCGAAGAAATGGGCGACCAGACCACTCAATGAGCCGAAAAGAGGGGCAGTTACGCAGTAGCCTTCAACAACCATGACGGCGGCGATCTTCGGACTCATAGGTGCCGCCGTCGGAGGGTTGATAACCGGCTGGTTCGCGTATGGGTTAGAGCGTCGGAAGGATCGCGCGAGTTTGCAACAGGCGCAACGCCGT
Organism: Actinomycetota bacterium; assembly: GCA_046744435.1. Lineage (GTDB taxonomy): Bacteria > Actinomycetota > Thermoleophilia > Gaiellales > Gaiellaceae > VAXT01. The sequence continues at coordinate 4,342 of JBKPFP010000024.1, forward strand.
GTGGCGCTTGAACTTGGACGACTAACCGTCACGCTCGACCTCATCACTCGTGCACGAAGCCTTGCATTGCCAGACGTCTTGCGCGGGGATGTGTGGCGAAGTGAAGAGAATGTGCTTGCCCGCCACCTCAGCGATGGCGAATGGGAGATCCTCGGCCTCTTCTATCTCGGGATCGAGTCGCTCCAACAGCGCATTGAGGCACAACCCGATGAGGCTCTGTCGAGTGAAGAACTCGAACGCGTGGAGCACCTAATCGAAGCAGCTTCACGAGGACGAGCGGCGCTCGGAGCGCCGCCAATAGTGGCCGCAGGCTAGCTCGGGCCTCGGCGACCGCGCATGTACGTGCGCCAGAAGCGCGCGACAAAGCCCGGGTTCCCGCCGGCAGCACGACGAACGATGGGCGTCTTCTTTAGCGCCGACGACAGCAAATCGTCGAGACCTCGGGCGATGGCATTGCGGTGGAGCACCGCCATGCCCCGACGGTACCACCTCTCCCGCAGATGTGGAAGGCGTCGAACGAAGCTCTGAGTGCGATGGCCGTGTGGTTCTCGGGTACCAAAGACAAACGACCCCTTGCGGGGCCGTCCTCTGGGTCGCGGTTCGGTGAGACCGGTAGTCGCGTCACGGCAGCGAGAAGGCCGTCGCAGCGTTGGCGTCGATCCGCGCCGCGAGCTCGTCCGCGTCCTCGCCCCGCGCCTCCGCGAGCGCCGCGACCGTCAGGACGACGTTCGCCGGCTCGTTCGGCCGGCCGCGCCTCGCCTGAGGGGCTAGGTACGGGCTGTCCGTCTCGGCGAGGATCCGATCGGCCGGGACCCGTTTGGCCGCGGCCCGCAGGTCCTGTGCTTTCGGGTAGGTGACGTTGCCGGCGAACGAGACGTAGTAGCCGCGATCCAGCGCCGCCGCCAGCAGGCCCGGCGACGAGAAGCAGTGCAGGACGACGGTGCCGCCGAACCGCGTCAGCGTACGCGCGGTGTCGTCGTCCGCGTCGCGGTTGTGGATGACGACCGGCTTGCCGTGCGCCGTCGCCAGTTCGAGCTCCGCCTCGAACAGGCGCAGCTGGCGCTCGCGCGGCGCATGGTCGCGGTAGTAGTCGAGGCCCGTCTCCCCGACGGCGACGGCCTTGTCGTGCCCGAGGAGCTCATCGAGCTCCGCGACGCGGTCGGCCTCGGCACCGCCCGCCTGGTGTGGATCGATGCCGAGCGCGGCGAAGACCTCCTCGTGCCGGTCGGCCAGGGCGACGGCGGTTCGGCACGACTCGACGCCTGTGCCGATCGTGATCACGCGGTCGACGCCGGCCGTGCGCGCGCGACGGAGCAGCGCCGAGGGCCGGTCCGCGCAGGCGTCGAGATGTGCATGCGTGTCGATCAACTGTGCTGCTGCGGAGCCGCCGCCTCGCCGGCGACGCTCTCCATGCGCGCGAGCTCGTCCGCGACGACCGTGTCGGCGTCGAGCTTCTTGAAGAGGGGCCTCGGCTCGGGAAGCGGGCGCCCCGACGGGAGCGCGCTCGGCGCCCAGCTACCCTCGACGTTCTCGTAGTCGCCGGTGAGCACCTCGTGCGGATCGTCTTCCTGGTCGACCTGGCGGATCTCGAGCCGGCCAGCGAGCGCGCCCTCGTAGCCGAGGAGCTCGTGCAACACCTGGCTCGAGAAAGGCAGGAACGGGCTGAACATCGTCTTCAGGTCGTCGATCGCGCGCAGGGCGACGTAGAGCACGGTCGCGGCCCGCTCGCGGTCGGTCTCGAGCATCGTCCACGGCGCCTGCTCGCTCGTGTACTGGTTGACGAGCGAGGCCAGCCGCATTGCCTCGGCGAGCGCCGCCTTGTAGCGCGCGGCCTCGATCTGCTCGCCGACGGTCTCGAAGCCGCCCCCGACGGCGTCGAGCAGGGCGCGGTCGGCCCCCAGCAGCTCGCCGGGCTCGGGCACGGCGCCGAAGTTGCGGTGGGCGCTCGTCAGCGTCCGGTTGACGAGGTTGCCCCAGTTCGCGACCAGCTCGTCGTTGGTTCGACGCACGAACTCCGACCAGGTGAAGTCGGTGTCCTGCGTCTCCGGGCCGGCCGCGGTGAGGAAATACCGCAGTGCATCAGGCTCGTAGCGGCTGAGGAAGTCGTGCACCTCGATCGCCACGCCGCGGCTGACGCTGAACTGCTTGCCCTCCATGGTCAGGAACTCGCTGGCGACGATGTCGTACGGCAGCTGCAGCCGTCCGCGGCGCGCGCCGTACTCGCCACCCTCGCCGTAGCCGATCAGCATGCTCGGCCAGATGACGGTGTGGAAGACGATGTTGTCCTTGCCCATGAAGTACGAGTGCAGGGAGTCGGGGTTCTGCCACCAGTCCCGCCACGCATCCGGCGTCCCTCGGTTGGCTGCCCACTCGATGCTCGCCGAGAGGTACCCGACGACTGCGTCGACCCAGACGTAGATCCGCTTGTCCTCGCGCTCCGCGTAGCCGGGAACGGGGATCGGCACGCCCCAATCGAGGTCGCGCGTGATCGGCCGCGGCTTGATCTCCTCGACGAGGTTCAGCGAGAAGTTGCGGACGTTCGGCCGCCAGTGCTGCTGCTTGCCGATCCACTCCGCCAGCTGCTCCGCGAAGGCCGGCAGATCGAGGAAGAGATGGTTCGTCTCCTTGAACACCGGCGGCGTCCCGTCGATCTTCGAGCGCGGGTTGATCAGGTCGATCGGGTCGAGCTGGTTCCCGCAGTTGTCGCACTGGTCGCCGCGCGCCTCGGGGTACCCGCAGATCGGACAGGTGCCCTCGATGTAGCGATCCGGGAGCGTGTGGCCGGTCGTGGCGGAGAACGCCCCGAGCGTGGTCTGCTCGAAGATGTATCCGTTCTCGTAGAGCGTGCGAATGATGTCCTGCACCACTCGGTAGTGGTTCTTCGTCGTCGTACGCGTGAACAGGTCGTACGAGAGCCCGAGGGCGAGCAGGTCCTCGCGGATGAGTCGGCTGTACTTGTCGGCGGTCTCACGAGGTGACGCTCCCTCGCGATCGGCGGCGACCATCACGGGCGTCCCGTGCTCGTCCGACCCGCTGACCATGAGGACGTTGTTGCCGCGCAGCCGGTGATAGCGCGCGTAGACGTCGGAAGGGACCCCGAACCCGGCGACATGGCCGATGTGCCGTGGGCCGCTCGCATACGGCCACGCGACGGCGACGAGAATCGATTGGGGGGTGCGGTTCGGCGAGGCTTTGCTCCGGTTCCGTAGGGGTCTGGGACATCTTACGGAGGACGTTTTCGTCCAACGCGCGCCGCACGGGGATCGCCGCGCGTCGCCGCCGACCCACCACTCCGAGCGCGCACAGGCCGAGGCTCACGAGCGCGAGGCCGAGGAGCCAGACCCGCGAACGATCGTGGTCACGCGCGGCGGGGCGTTCGCGCGCCTGCCGCGGAACAGCCCGGAGCGTTCGAGTCACGGCGGGGGCCGAGGCGCTCCGAACAGGAGACTTCTTCGCGGCGAGCGGGCTCGACCGCCGCTGCCTCGCCCGTCGCGGTCGCGAGGCGGAGCGTTGCCGCCGTACAACTGGAATGCGCGCCCGTTGCACCGGGCGGGCCGACCGGGTGGCGCGCGATGTGGTCGCGGCCGCCCGGGGTGCAGCTCGGGTCCGCGAGGCTCGAGCAGCCGGCGGGGGCATCGGCGCCGCATGCGCGGTGGGCCTCGATGCCACCGCCGCCCCCGTCGGCGGCTCGGCCTGCCGCGCGGCGGCAGCCGGCGGCTCCACAGGTGCGGGCTCGGGAGCAGGAGCCGGATCCGCGGCGCGGCTCTGGCGGGCCGGAAGCAGGGACAGCGGGTCGAGGTATCCGTGCGGCTCGGCGGTCAGCCGAACGCCGAGGTACACCGAGGGAATGCCCCATTCCTCGCCCGCGAGCTCGGCTGTTGCGACCACGTCGCGTTCCACGACGGCTGTGCCAACGCGCACGCCGAGGGAGCCGAGATGCAGGAGCGTGACCGAGTAGCCGTCCTCGGTCCGCAAGGTGATCGTCCGGCCGCCGCCGGGAACCGTTCCCGCGAACGCGACCACGCTCGCGATCGGAGCGAGGACGTCCTCTCCCGGAGCCGCCGCGATCTCGATGCCGCGATGCTGCCCGGCGGCGTAGGGATCGTGGTCGACGTGGAAGGGTCTGAGCACCGGGCCGGACACGGGCCAGCTCCACGCCGTCGCGGAGGACGGCGCTGCGAGGGCTCCGATGATCGCCGCCAGGGCCGCCCAGCGTCCACATCTGTTGTCAGTTCTGAAAACCACGCGGCCACGGTATCAGGGCGGGCGGCTGTTGTCAAAATTGTCTACAGCGAGCTGCGGTAGAGCCGGTTTCGCGAGAGCCCTGTGAGGCGCGCGACGAGGTCCGCCGCCTGCCGGCGGCCGACCCCGGCCTGCACGAGCTCGGCGACCGCGGCGAGCGCGTCATCGTCACCCTCGGCGTCCGTTCTTCCCGGCTGCCCTCCGACGACGAGCGTGATCTCGCCCTTCGGCGGCTCGGCGAAGCGTGAGGCGACGTCGGCCGCGCTGCCCCGCACGACCTCCTCGAAGCGCTTCGTCAGCTCACGGCACACCGCGACCCGCCGCTCCGGCTGCGCCCGCGCGAGCGACGCGACGCTCGCCGGCAGCCGCCGGGGAGACTCGAACGCGACTACCGGATGCGGCCAGCGCGCCAGCTCCTCCCACAGCTGCTCGAGCGCGCGCTCCCCGCGCGGCAGATAGCCGACGAACTGATAGCGCTCCCCGACGAGGCCGCTGGCCACGAGCGCGGTCTCCACGGCCGAGGGACCGGGCAGCACCGTCACCGGCAGCCCAGCCTCGAGCGCGGCGGAGATCAGCCGCGCTCCGGGATCGCTCACGGCCGGCAGGCCCGCGTCGCTGAGTAGCGCGATCCGCTCGCCGGCCTCCAGTCTCGGCAGCACCTCGGCCGTGCGCTTGGCCTCGTTGTGCTCGTGGTAGCTGAGCAGCTGTGCCCGCACGCCGTGCCGGTCGAGCAGCTTCCGCGTCTGCCGCGTGTCCTCGCACAGGACGAGATCGGCCTCCGCCAGCTCGCGCAGGAGACGAAGCGTGACGTCCTCGAGATTGCCGATCGGGGAGGCGCAGACCGCGAGCGGCACTACTTGTCGAGCGCCTCGAAGGCGATCAGGCCGGCGCCGACGCAGCCCGCTCGCGTGCCGAGCTCGGCGGGGACGATGCGGACCTCGCCGCGTCCGGGGCGCAGCGCCTCGACCGCGATAACCCCCTGCGCCGGGCCCAGCAAGAGGTCACGAGCCGAGGCGAAGCCGCCGCCCAGGACGACCAGCTCGGGCTCGAAGACGTTGATCAGGCTCGCGATCCCGGCCCCGAGCCTCTGGCCGATCTCCTCGAACGCGGCGAGGGCGGTCGCGTCACCCGCGCGCGCGCATGCGACGAGGTCCTCACCCGTGGCGCCGGTTCCGAACAAGCGCGCCGCCTCGGCGTCGGCGGCGCTGCCCGAGGCCAGTGCCTCGAAGTGGCCGTGCCCGTCGCAGCCGTGTCCGCAAGGCGGCCCGCCGAACTCGAGCACGATGTGGCCCAGCTCCGCCCCCGCACCCGTTGCGCCTCGGAACGGCTTGCCGTCCAGGATCAGCCCGCCGCCGATCCCGGTCCCGAGTGTGAGCATGACCATGTTCCGCGTGCCCCGGCCCGCTCCGACCTGCCACTCGGCAATCGCGGCCGCGTTGCCGTCGTTGTCGATCGCGACCGGGAGGCCGAAGCGCTCCGTCATCCGGTCCCGGAAGTCGAGGTCGAAAAGCGGGACGTGCACCGACGACACCGCCCGCCCGGCCGCCTGGTCGATCGTCGACGGGAGGCCGAACCCGAGCGCCTCGACCCCCTTGTCCCGCAGCTCCTCGACGACGTCGTCGAGCCCAGCGAGGAACTCCTCCTGCGACTCGACCGGCGTCGGACGCTCGCCGGCGCGGCCGACCTGGCCGCCGCGATCGACGACGCCGGCGAGGATCTTCGTGCCGCCGACGTCGACGCCGATGACTTCTTGAGCAGCCAAGCGCGCGGCTACATTACCCAGCCGAATGCCGGAAGGAGAAAAGCCCTACCGCGTGTACCGAGGGGGGCGCGTCAAGGGCCGGGTTCCGACTCTTCCGAAGCCCGAGCGCGCACCGAGCCGCGACGGCGGCGACCGCCGCAGGCGACCGCGGCTGCGCTACCCGGGCCCTGGCCCCAGGCGGGAGCCGGGGAAACCGGCGAACTGGCGGCGGCGGATCCTGCTCATTCTCGGCGCCCTCTTCCTGCTTCTCGTCGTGTGGATCGTGGCGAGCTACCTCTCCGTCCGCAGTGGGGCGAAGGACGCGAACGCACGCCTCTCCCCTGCCGCGAAGGCCGCGCTCGAGCCCCAGGACGGGCTCATCCTCTCGAATCCGAGCGTCTTCCTCCTGCTCGGCACCGACCACGCCGCCTACCAGCGCCAGCGGCGCGGATTCCGGCGGGCCGACTCGATCATGCTCGTGCGCACCGACCCGGGACGGGGCCGCGTCTCGTACCTGACGATCCCCCGCGACCTCCGGGTCGAGGTCCCCGGCTACGGGTTCGAGAAGATCAACACGGCGATGCAGGTGGGCGGTGCGCCGCTCGCGATCCGCACCGTGCGCCAGTTCGTGCCCGAGGTGAATCACGTCGTCGTCGTCAACTTCGACGGCTTCAAGGACGTGATCGACAAGGTCGGCGGCGTCACGATCGACGTGCCGGGCCCGATCCTGGCCAACAAGTTCGACTGCCCGTACCCGACGCAGGCCCGCTGCGACAGCTGGTCCGGGTGGCGCTTCGCGAAGGGCAAGCAGGAGATGGACGGCCGGCGCGCGCTCGTCTACTCGCGGATCAGGGAGAACAAGCTCAACCCGCGCGAGAGCGACTTCACCCGCGGGGAGCGGCAGCAGGCGGTCATCCAGGCGCTGCTCTCGAAGCTGACCAGCGTCGGCGTCTTCGTGAAGCTGCCGTTCATCGGCGGAGACATCATGCGGCCCCTGGCGACCGACCTGTCCGCCGGCGAGCTGATCCAGCTGGCGCTCGTCAAGAAGCGCAGCGGGCGCGAGCTCCACTGCCGGCTCGGCGGAGCTCCGCAGAACTTCGGCGGCGGCTCCTTCATCCAGCTCGACGAGGAGGCGCGGCGCACGGTGCTCGCCTTCCTCGGCAAGTCCGCCCCGCAGCCGCCGCTGCCGGGCTCGTCCTTCGGCTCGGGCTGCCCATCGCAGTAACTCCGTCGTCTCGGCGGCTTCGCCCAGTAGTGCCGACCCGTGCGCCGGGACCTCTTACGTCTCTGCGACCTTCTTCTTCGCGTCCTTCTTCTCGCCCTTGTCGCCCTTGTCCGTGACCGGCTTGTCGCCGTCCTGCGCGGGCTCCTTCTTGC
>JBKPFP010000410.1:0-2573 GCA_046744435.1 Actinomycetota bacterium
GGCGGTCCGCGACGACCGCTACATCGAGGCGCTGCTGCAGACGGATCGGCAGAACGCAGCGTTCGCCGGGCTCGACGACCGGTCCCATGCACTCGTCCGGCTCGGCGCGCTGATCGCGCTGGACGCCTCACCTGCCTCGTACATGTGCTCGGTCGAGGCTGCGCTGGGCACGGGCGCAACCTACGAGGAGATCGTCGGCACGCTGATCGCACTGCTGCCGATCGTCGGTGTGCCCCGCGTCGTGTCCGCTGCGCCCAACCTCGGGCTCGCCATCGGCTACGACGTCGCCGCGGCGCTTGAGGTGGCCTAAGCCTCATCAGCTAAGCCGGCGATCGCGTCCCCTTGGATCGCTGCCGCCGGCAGCGAGATCCGCACTCGCGTGTTTCGGTTGAGAGCTACTGCCGCGCCATTGCGACCCGGAAGATCTCATCCGGATCGATCTGGTGATCCGCGTCATCCGCGGCCTTCCCCACGTCGATCTCGACCCAGTTGACTGACCCAGTGAACGCGTTCGGGACCGGGTAGTCGTCGGCGACGAGCGCGCCGTTCTCCTGTCCGACGTCGCAGGTGTCGTCGGCCGAGAAGATCATTGCCGCCGTCGCGGAGACGTTCCCTTCTCCGACCTTGACCCCATCGAGGTAGAGGGTGGCGGTGCCGCCTTTGCCCATGCCCGGGCCGTCATAGGCGAACTCCATACGGACCTGGTGGGTGCCCTCAGGCACTTCGTTGTCCGCGTCGACGTAGAAGCGCTGGATCCCGAGCAGGTTGTAGCAGTACCTCGGCTTGCCCTTCTTGAGGTAGAGGCTCCAGCCGCCGATGCTGCCGCCCTGGGCGATAATCACACCCTCCGCGCCGCGGTCCGGGACCTCGATCTCGGCCGTAACCGAGTGCGACTTGTTCTTGATGCTGATGACCGAGTTCTCGGACAGGCGTCCCATGCCGCCGTAGAGCAGCTGCCGGTCTCCCTTGACCAGCGTTGGGCGGCCGGCGATCTCCGGCAGCGCTCGCTCGATGCCCCGGTCGTCGAGCGGGAGCACGTTGTACTTCGTCGCTTCGATCTGAAAGAGCCGTTGGAGCTCGTAGAGCTTGTCGGGCTGCTCCTTCGCCAGATCGTTGCTCTGCGTCCAGTCGGTACTCGTCTCGTAGAGCTCCCAGACGTCATCGTCGAAAGCGGGTTTCTCCTGGCCGACTAATAGCCACGGCGTCGCATGCTTCGTCACCGCGGTCCAGCCCTTGTGGGAGATGCCGCGGGTCCCGAACATCTCGCAGTACTGCGTCTGGCGTCGCTCGTCGGCGCCGGCGTCGTCGAACGAGTAGGCCATGGTCACTCCGTGGATCGGCTCCTGCTGGACACCGTTCACGAACGTGGGCTGTGGGAGCCCCGCCGCCTCGAGGACGGTGGGTGCCACGTCGATCGCGTGCGCGAACTGGCTGCGCACCTCGCCGCTCGACTTGATCCCATTGGGCCAGTGCACGATCGTGCCGTTGCGCGTGCCGCCCCAGTGTGAGGCGACCTGCTTCGTCCACTGGTACGGCGCGCACATCGCGTGCGCCCACCCGACGGCGTAGTGGTTGTAGGAGTCGGGGCCGCCGAACTGTTCGAGGCGCTCGAGCATGAACTCCGGCGTCTCCAGCGCAGCCGCGCCGTTGAAATTGATCATCTCGTTGAATGTGCCGTTGAGCGTCCCTTCGGCCGATGCTCCGTTGTCGCCGATGATGTAGTAGACGAGAGTGTTGTCGAGAATTCCGAGGTCCTCGAGAGCGTCGAGCAGCCGGCCGACGTGACGGTCGGTGAACTCGAGGAACCCCGCGTAGATCTCCATCTGCCTGCTTAGCACCGGCTTCAGCTCCTCCGGCATGTCGTCCCAAGCAGGGATCTCCTCGTGCCGCGGCGTCAGCTCCGCGTCGGCAGGGATGACTCCAAGCTCCTTCTGGCGGGCAAACGTCCGCTCGCGCAGCGCGTCCCAGCCGTCGTCGAACTGACCCTTGTACTTGTCGGCCCATTCGGGGGTGACGTGGTGCGGCGCATGCGTCGCGCCGGGCGCAAAGTAGGCGAAGAACGGCTTATCTCCCATCAGTGCCTTCTGCTGGCGCACCCACTTGATCGCCTTGTCCGTCATGTCTTCCATGAAGTGGTAGCCCTCTTCGGGCGTCTTCTCGGGCTCGACCGGGATCGTTCCCTCGTAGATCGCCGGGTAGTACTGATGGGCCTCCCCGCCGATGAAGCCGTAGAAGTACTCGAAGCCGCTGCCCGTCGGCCACGCGTGGAAGGGCCCCATGGGGCTCGTCTCCCAGACAGGCACCTCGTGGCACTTGCCGAACTGGGCGGTCGAGTACCCGTTCAGCTTGAGCGTCTCGGCGAGCGGCGCGCACGTGTTGGGCCGGATCGAGTTGTAGCCGGGCGCCGCGGTTGCGATCTCGGTGATGCCGCCCATGCCGACGGCGTGGTGGTTCCGTCCGGTGAGTAGGGCCTGCCGGGTAGGCGAGCAGAGCGCAGTCGTATGGAAGCGGTTGTACTTGAGGCCCTTCGCCGCGAGTCGTTCGGCGTTGGGCGTCGAAATCGGCCCGCCGAA
>JBKPFP010000403.1:0-4037 GCA_046744435.1 Actinomycetota bacterium
TTCTTCATCCGAGCCGCCGGGTGGTCCGGACACGTGCCCTGGATCTCGAAGACGCGGTCGCAATCGCCGTCGGCGCACAGCCATCGCTTCCGCTTCCGCACCCGGCCCGCGGCCTGCGTCCGGCTCATCACGCGACCTGCGCCGTGCACGGTCGAGTACAGCGACTCAGCCGCCTCGTCGCCGGCGACGCCCTCGAGGATGACCGACTCTTCGCCCATCGAGCCCCCGACGAAGCCCTCCTGGCCCGGCCGGGCCGGCGTGCAGCCCTTCCGGATCACCCAGTAGTCGCGGCCGAAGTGCTGCTCCCGCCACGCGAAGTTGTGGTGGTTGTGAACGTCGTGCGTCGCCTCGGCGCCCAGGATCTCGAGCACCTTCTCGACCACGACGTCCCGGCCGGCGTAGGCGTACTCGCCGGCGAGCTGCATCGCCGCCACGTACGAGTCGCCGAGCTCCGAGCCGGCCTCGAACAGCACCGGCGGCGAGTCCATGTGGCCCTCGGTGGCGCGGCCTTCGAACGGCAGGCCCTGCGCGAGCGCCAGGAAGCCCGATGCCGTCTTGTGCCCGAAGCCACGCGAGCCGAAGTGGACGCCGACCCAGACGTGGCCCTCCTCGTCCTCCATGAGGTTGACGTAGTGGTTGCCCGAGCCGACGGTGCCGAGCTGCGACTCGGCGAGCTGGCTCAGCTTCCGCTGCTGAGCGAAGTCCGCGTTCCGGATCTTGTCCAGCACCGGGTGGTCGACCCGCTCGGTCGCGGACACGCCCATGCCGAACGAGATGCGCCGCGTGATCTCGCGCATGATTGGCTCGACGCCGCCGCGAGCGTCGAGGTCCGCCCGGGTCAGGTCCGTTCGGGCCGCCTTGTTCCCACAGCCGATGTCGTAGCCGACTCCCGACGGCGACACGTAGCCCTCGTAGGCGATGCCGCCGCCGATCGGCTGCGAGTAGCCTGGGTGATGGTCGGCGCAGAGCACACCGAACTCGGCGTCACCCGCCTTCATGCACCGCTCGAGCTGCTCAAGGCTCCGTTCGTCGACGGGGCCGAAAGTCTTGACCTTCATCCGGACCCTCCTCTACCCAGTTTGCCCCAGGGTCCGAGGGAAGGTGTAAAGAGTGCGCCGGGTATCCCGGCGCACTCTTAAGGGGCTACGCGACCGGACCGAGCTCCGGCGGAGCCACATCCGAGAACCCGGGGATTCGGCCGGAATCGGGGCCGTCACGGAACTCCCGGAAGCCGGGTCCATCGCCGCCGAACTTGCGGAATTGGAAACTGAGCTTGCCGTTGTTGACGAAGTCCGTCACGTGCTGCTCCAACTCGGCCTCGATCTCATTTGCCTGCGCGCGAGTGAGCCGACCGTCCTCGACCGCCTCTTCGATCCGCGGCTTCATGTCGGCGACGAGCTTGTCGACTAGGCCGTCGACCGACTTGTTGCGATCCTTGGCGATCTGCGCCAGCGTCTTGCCGCTGTTCAGCTGGGTGCGCAGCTCGGCCTGGGTTAGGTCGAGGTAGTCGGTCGCGGTCGAAAGGAACTCATGAGGGCCGGGAAGCCCGAAGAGCCCGGGTCCGCCGGGGAACTTGGGGAACTCGGGCTTGCCATTGTTGACGAAGTCCGTCATCGCCTTCCTCAGATCCGCTTCGATCTCATTCGCCTGCGCGCGGGTGAGCCGGCCGTCCCTGACCGCCTCGTCGATCCGCGCCGTCTTGTCGGCGACGAGCTTGTCGACGAGGCCGTCGACCGACTTGTCGCGATCCTTGGCGATCTCCGCCAGCGTCTTGCCGCTGTCCAGCTGGGTACGCAGCTGGGCCTGGGTCAGGCCGAGGTAGTCGGCCGCCGTCGAGAGCAGGTGATCAGGGCCGGGGAAGACATGTGGCTCGGGCCCGAAATCCTTGAAGCCGAAGCCCGGGCCGCGCGGGACGCCGAAAAGTGGGAACTCGCCGGAGTTGATGCGTGCCTTGAGCGCGTCGCCCTCTGCCTTCGACAGGCGGCCGTCCTCGACAGCCTGGTCGACGCGGTTCGAGAGCGCTTTCTTCAGCGCCGCGCTCAGCTCGCTCGGCTGCACGCCGAGCTGCTGCGCGGCGTCGTCGAGGACTGCCTGGCTGTCCTCCTTGGGCGAGCTCAGCCTGTCGGCGGCGATCGCGCCGCCGGCACCGACGACGGCCACGCCTGCCACGGCCGTCACGACGATCTTGCGCTTCAGGTCCATCGAGTCTCCTTTCGCGGTTTCCTGTCCCCAGGAAACACCCCGCGCTTGAAGTCGCCCTAAGAGCCGTCTAAGAAGTCCCTAAGAAGGGCGGGCGCCGTTCAAGCGCAGCGTCATGCGCGTGCCGCCACCCTCGGCGCGCTCCGCGACGACGTCGCCGCCGTGCGCCTCCGCGACCTGGCGCACGATCGCGAGCCCGAGGCCCGAGCCCGGCATGCCGCGGGCGGAGCGTGCCCGGTAGAAGCGATCGAAGACGTACGGCAGGTCCTCCTCGTCGATCCCCGGCCCGTGGTCGCGGACGGAGACCGTGCCGTCGTGCACGGCGACGTCGACCTCCCCGCCCGGAGGGCTCCACTTGGCCGCGTTGTCGAGCAGGTTGGCCACCGCGCGCTCGATCGTCTCGGGCACGCCGCGGACCAGGGACTCGTCAAAGTCGGTTTTGAATGTCACCTCCGGCCGGTTGCGCCGCGCGCGCTCGACGGCCTCGCCGGCGAGGAGGTCGAGGCGCACCTCCTCGGGCTCGGCCGGTTGCTGACCGGCGCGGGCGAGCTCGATCAACTCGGCGATGAGCGTCGTCATCTCGGTCAGCTGCTCGACGACGTCCGAGAGCAGACGCTTGCGCTCCGCGGGCGGGAGCTTCCGTCCACTCGCGAGCACCTCGATGTTCGTGCGCAGGCTCGTCAGCGGCGTGCGAAGCTCGTGCGACGCGTCGGCGACGAGCTGGCGCTGCTTGCGGGTCGAGTCCTCGAGGGCACCGAGCATCGTGTTGAAGCTCATCGCGAGGCGGCTGAGCTCGTCCTGGCCGCGCGCGTCGATCCGCTCCGAGAGGTCACCGGTCTCGGTCACCTTCTCGGTGGCACTGGTTAGCCGCCGCACGGGCGCGAGCGCCGCGCGCGAGACCAGGAGGCCGAGCCCGCCCGCGACGGCGATGCCCCCGGCGGCGATCAGGAAGAGGAGCAACCTGATCTGCGCGAGGGAGTCGTCGGTCTCGGTCAGCGGCCGCGCGACCTGGATCGCGTAGCCCCGGAAATACGGGAAGGTGAGCAGGCGCAGGTGTGTGCCCTCGACCCGGGCATCGCTGAAGAAGGGTCCGCCGTTCCCCGCCGCGACGTCGAGCACGCGTTCGGTGATCGGCAGCGGTGCCGTCTGTCCCGGCGGGCGCAGCGTCCGGCCGTCGGCCAGGACGAGCTGGGGATAGCCACCCGCTTCGCCGAAGGCCGGGTCCGGCCCGCGGAAGACCTCGTCGAGCCGGCGATGCGAGATCTCAGTCGCGCGCTCCCTCAGCGAGTCGTCGACCGTGGAGCGCAGCTGATCGCGAACGACGACGTAAACCACGACCGACGCGACCACGACCGCGAGCGCAACGGCGGCTGCGGCGACCAGGGCGAGGCGGGCGCGGAAGCTCAAGGCTCCTTCAGGGCGTAGCCGACTCCGCGCACGGTGTGGATCAGCCGCGGCTTCCCGCCGCCCTCGGTTTTACGACGCAGGTAGCCGATGTAGACGTCGAGCGAGTTCGAGGAGAAGCCGAAGTCGTAGCCCCACACGCGCTCGAAGATGATCGACCGCGTCAGCACCTGGCGGGGGTTGCGCAGGAACAGCTCGAGCAGGGAGAACTCGGTGCGCGTCAGCTCGATCTGCTCCCCGTCGCGCGTCACCTCTCTCGTGCCCGGGTCGAGCTCGAGGTCTGCGAACCGAAGCACCTCGCCCCCGTCGGGCGAGGCGCGCCGCAGCAGCGCGCGCAGGCGCGCGAGCAGCTCCTCGAGCGCGAACGGCTTCGTCACGTAGTCGTCTGCGCCGGCGTCGAGCGCCGCGACCTTCTCCGCCTCCTCGCCCACCGC
>JBKPFP010000435.1:0-6950 GCA_046744435.1 Actinomycetota bacterium
CGCGCTGCAGACGCTCTGGAAGGCGCTCGTTCGCGCCGTGGTCGTCATCGCCCCGGTGATGCCGTTCCTCGCCGAGCACCTCTGGCGCGTGCTGCGATCGGACGACTCGCCGGAATCGGTGTTCCTGCTCGCGTGGCAGGACGCCGGCGAGCGCGACGAGCAGCTGCTCGCCGAGGTCGCCGAGACGCGGCGCGTCGTCGAGCTCGGCCGCCAGGCCCGGGCGACGTCCGGGCTGAAGCTGCGTCAGCCGCTGCGTCGGCTCGTGGTGCAGGGAGCGACGCTCGCGCAGGGGCATGCCGACGAGATCCGCGACGAGCTGCGGGTGAAGGAGGTCGAGTTCGGCGAGGTCGAGGCGACCGAGCTGACGGTGAGGCCGAACCTGCCCGTGCTCGGGCCGAAGCTCGGGCGGGAGGTCGGCAAGGTGCGCGAGGCCCTGGCGGCCGGCGACTACGAGCAGCTACCGGGCGGCGCTTTCGGGGTCGCGGGGCACGAGCTCGGCGCCGACGAGGTGCTCGTCGAGCAGCATGGCAAAGAGGGGTGGGCGGTGGCTGGTGGCGACGGTCTCACGGTCGGACTGGACACCGCGCTCGACGACGAGCTGCGCGTCGAGGGCCGCGTGCTCGACCTCATCCATGAGCTGAACACGATGCGGCGGTCCGCCGGCCTCGAGCTGACGGATCGCATCGTCGTCACGCTGCCGGAGTCGCAGGCCGACCTGCTCGAGCACTCCGACTGGATCAAGGGCGAGGTGCTCGCCGTCGAGATCAGGGCGGACGGCGGCTCCGCCGAGCCGGAGATCGCGAAGGCGTGAGCATGAAGCGCTGCGACTGGGTGCCCGAGGGCGACCCGCTCTACGTCGCGTACCACGACGAGGAGTGGGGCGTCCCGTCGCACGACGACACACACCTGTTCGAGCTGCTGGTGCTCGAGGGCGCGCAGGCCGGCCTCTCCTGGTCGACGATCCTGCGGAAGCGCGAGGGCTACCGGCAGGCCTTCGCCGGGTTCGACGCCGAGCGGGTGGCCCGTTTCACGAAGCGTGACGTCGAGCGGCTCCTGCGCGACCCCGGCATCGTCCGCAACCGGCTGAAGGTCGAGTCGTCGGTCGACAACGCCAAGCGGGTGCTCGAGGTTCGCGAGGAGCTCGGCAGCCTCGACGCGTACCTCTGGAGCTTCGTCGACGGAGAGCCGCTCGTCGGCTCGTGGCGCTCGGTCCGCGAGCTTCCAGCCGAGACCGACGAGTCGAAGGCGATGAGCAAGGACCTCAAGCGCCGCGGTTTCCGCTTCGTCGGCCCGACGATCTGCTACGCGTTCATGCAGGCCGTCGGCATCGTCGACGACCACACGCTGAGCTGCTTCCGCCGCACGGGGAGGGGCGGCCCGAGCATCCGTCGTACCCGGAAGTCATGATCGTCGCGTGAAAGGCGGCTACTCGGGGCCCGAGAGGCGCTCCGGCAAGGATCGGCGGGTCGGCGGCGACCGCCGGAAGAAGCGCGGCGACAAGGACGATCGTGACCGGCGCTCCGGCAAGGACCGGCGCTCCGGCGAGGAGCGGCGCGAGTCGTAGGACACCGCGGTAAGCGTTCCGTAAGGGTCCGTTCGTGCCGACGCGTACGCGTGCTTTGATGTGGGCGTGAGCGACCGGACCAGGCTCGCCCTCGGTCTTCTCGGCGCGGCGCTCTTCCTGGGGTTGCTGGGCGACCAGCTGCTCCGTTCGACGCCGTTCGGCCTCAACGTCCTCCTCTGGGTTGCCGCGCTCGCCTGTGTCCTGGTCGCGCTCGGCCGCCGGTATCGCATTCCGCTGAGCGGCGGCCGCCGTTGGATGCTCCCGGCCCTCCTCGTCTTCGCCGCGCTCGTCGCGTGGCGCGACTCCGCCTGGCTGCTCGCGCTCGACCTGTTCGCGCTCGTCGTGGCCCTCACCCTCGGGGCGCTGAGAACACCGCGTCCGGTCCATCGAGCAGGCCTCGCCGACTACGCGGTCGGGCTCGGCTATGCCGGCGCGGCAATCGGGGGCCGCCCGATCCAGCTGATGCAGGAGGACATCGACTGGCAGGAGCTGCCCAGGGGCCCGCAAGCCAGGCAGGCGGTCGCGCTCGGACGCGGCTTGATGCTCGCGGCGCCGCTCCTGCTCCTCTTCGGAGGCCTCTTCGTGGCGGCCGACACGGTCTTCCAGGACCTCGTGGCCGGCGCCGTGCCCGAGCCGCAACAGCTCTTCATGCACCTGCTCTTGATCGCAGTCTTCGCGTGGGTCAGCGCCGGCCTGCTCCGCGAGTATCTCGTCAAGCGCGAGCCGGTCACGGCCGAGGTTCGACCCGGCTTCACGATCGGCCCGACCGAGCTCACCGTCGTTCTCGGGCTCCTGAACCTGCTCTTCCTCGCCTTCGTGATCGTCCAGGTCCGCTACCTGTTCGGAGGGAGCTCGGTCGTGGAAGCGCGCACGGGCCTGACCTACGCCGAGTACGCCCGACACGGGTTCTTCGAGCTCGTGACCGTCGCGGCCCTCGTGCTGCCGCTGCTCCTCCTGGCTGACTGGCTGCGACGACGGACCCGCACGAGGGACGACGTCGTCTTCCGCCTTCTCGCAGGCGTTCTGATCGCCCTCCTGTTCGTGGTCATGGCATCGGCTCTGCAGCGGATGCGCCTCTATCAGCGCGAGTACGGGCTCACCGAGCTTCGCGTGTACACGACGGGCTTCATGATCTGGCTGGCGGTCGTTCTCGCCTGGGCCGGGGTGACGGTCCTCCGCGGGAGGCGCGAGCTGTTCGCGGTCGGCGCGCTCGTCAGTGGCTTCGCGGCCATCTTCGCGATGAACGCGATCAACCCCGACGCGCTGATCGCGCGGACGAACCTCGATCGCCCGAACCTCGACCTGCCTTACCTGATGAACCTCAGCGACGACGCGACGCCGGCGCTCGTCGACGCGCTGCCGGCCCTCTCACCACAGCTGCGGCTGCAGCTCGAGGAAGAGCTCAGGTCGCGGCGGCGCGGCGGGGCGGACTGGCGGACGTGGAACTGGAGCCGGCACCGGGCGCAGGCGGAGCTGCGCCGGCTGCCGACGACGCCCTAGTAGTAGGAGGGTTTGGCGGAAACAGATTGAGCCGTCGGGCCGCGCTGCTCGCCCTGTGCGGCGTCCTCAGTCGCGCCCCTAGCCTCCGGCTAAGAAAGCTCCTTGCGTCCTTGCCTCGAAACGAGCATCGCACCCCGACGACGAGCGGTATTCCGCCAAACCCTCCTAAGAGGGCTGCGTCTCCGCGAGCGCGAGCTCGCGGCGCAGCTCGACCGGAAGGCGGAACTCGACGTCCTCGTCGACCATGCGGTGCGCGGAGATGTCGTCGACGCCGCGCGCCCGGAACCACTCGCAGACCCGCTCGACGAGCTTCTCCGGCGCGGACGCACCGGACGTCAGCCCGACCGTCTCGGCGTCCTCGAGCCAGGCCTCGTCGATGTCGGTCTCGTCGTCGATCAGGTGCGCGGCGATCCCTCCGGCGCGCGCGACCTCCACGAGCCGGTTGGAGTTCGACGAGTTGCGCGAGCCGATGACGAGCAGCAGGTCGACCTCGGCCATGAGGTCCTTCACGGCCCACTGCCGGTTCGAGGTCGCGTAGCAGATGTCTTCCTTCCGCGGCGCGTGGATGTGCGGGAATCGGCGTCTGAGCGCGGTGATGATCTCCCCGGTCTCGTCGACCGAGAGCGTCGTTTGCGTGATGTAGGCGACCTTCGCGTCCGGCGGCAGGTCGAGCACCTCGGCGTCGGCGACCGACTGCACGAGGATCGTCGACTCGGGCGCCTCGCCGGTCGTCCCGACGACCTCCTCGTGACCCTCGTGGCCGATGAGCAGGAGCGTGTAGCCGTCCGCCGCGTAGCGCCGCGCCTGCACGTGCACCTTCGTCACGAGCGGGCACGTGGCATCGATCGTGTTCAGCCGCCGCGCCTCCGCGTTCCGGTACACGGATGGTGCGACGCCGTGTGCCGACAGGACGACGGTCTCGCCCTCGGGCACCTCGCGCTCGTCCTCTACGAAGATCGCGCCCCGCGCTTCCAGGTCGCGGACGACGTGTGCGTTGTGCACGATCTGCTTGCGGACGTAGACCGGGGGGCCGTGGAGGTCGAGCAGCTTCTCGACCGTGTCGACGGCCCGCTCCACACCCGCGCAGTAGCCGCGCGGCGAAGCGAGGAGGACGCGCTTGACCATCATGGCCAGTGTACTCGGGGCGTTTCGGAGAGCCGGCACGCGCCCGACCTGGCGCGCTTCAGAAAAGAGAAGGCCCGCCGCTCGGGGGGTCGGTGCGGCGGGCCCTCCAACTGCTCACCGCGGCCTTTCGTGGCCAGGCATGCACCAAAACCGCGGTTCGCATCGCCCAGTGCGGGTGACATTAACGGGACGCGGAGCGCTTTCCTATGGGCCGGTCGGCCTATCTTTTCAAGCCGTATAGCGATTCCTGTATTCGTACGGTTTCCAGCGAAGACCCGCTTTCCTCGCGGATTCCAGCGCCCTATCATCCATAAGCCCAGTGAACCCCCTGCGAGCCCTGTTCGTACGCCGTAGCCGCACTGCGAGCACCGGGGCCCCGGCCGAGCCGGAGCCCGAGGTGGACAGACGTCCCGAGTCCGACCCGGTCGCGTCGCTCCTGACCGCTTTCGGCAGCGCGCCGGACACGCGCGCCGTCGCGCGGACGCTGCTCGACGAAGTGCGGAAGCTCGTCGGCGCGGACTTCTGCGCGGTCGCCGTGGTGCACGAGGACGGCCGCGGCGCCGAGGGCCTCGTCGCACTCGAGGGCGACTCCGAGGCGGCCTGGTGGAACGAGGTCACGATCGACTTCGACACGGAGCCCTCGGCGATCGGGAGCGCTGCGCGCGAGGCCGAGCCGATTGCGATCTACGACGTCGGCCGCTCGCCCCAGGTCAACCAGAGGCTCGCCGAGCGCGTCGGCGCGAAGAGCGTGGCCTTCGTCCCGCTCGTCGCCGACGAGCGCGTGCGGGCGGTGCTCGTCGTCGCCTCCACCGAGAAGCCGCGGGTCTTCAGCGCCGAGGAGCTCTCGCACCTACAGACGCTGGCCTCCGAGGCTGCGCTCGCTCTCGAGCGGACACGGTCGGCCTCCGCGCTCGCCGAGGCCCTCGAGCGCGAGCGGGTCGTCTCCTCGATCGGCCGCAAGGTGCGCTCCGAGCTCGACCTCGAGGCTGTCCTCCGGGTCGCCGTCGAGGAGGCCGGTAAGACCGCCGGCGTCGCGCGCTGCTACATCCGTCTCGGCGAGCCGGGTGGGCCGATGCCGATCCGGGCCGAATGGGACGACGACGGCTTCGTCCCGATCGCCGGCTCGTCCGAGCTGCTGCCGATCTCGAACCTCGCCGCCCGCGAGCGCCGCACGGTCGCGTGCGGGGACATCCGGGCCGACCCGGCGCTCGGCGACCCGACGCTGGGGAACGTGCAGACGCTGATCGACCTCGACACGATCGCAGTGCTCGCCACCCCGATCGTCGTCTTCGACCGGATGATCGGCATCTTCGGCCTGCACCGAAGCAGGCCGACGATCTGGTCGGAGGCGGAGGTCTCGTTCGCGGAGGCCGTCGCGCGCGAGGTCGGCCTCGCCCTGCACGCGGCCAGCCTCCTCGACGAGAACGCGCGCCGACTCGAGCAGCAGCAGGGGCTCCTCAAGGCGTCGCAGGTCGTCGCGAGCGAGCTGAGGCTCGAGACGGTGCTCCAGCGGCTCGTCGTCGAGGTGACAAACCTCCTCGACGTGGACGCGGCCGACTGCCACCTGCTGGACGAGGACGGCGCCGTCCTGCGCTGCGCCGCGGTCAACGGTCTCGATGCGGCTCTGGTCGAGTTCGAGTTTCCGGCCGATCGCGGGCTGGCGGGCGAGGCGCTCAGGACCGGCCGCTCCGCTCTCTCGAACGACTACGCCGACCACGCGCAGCCGATCCCGCATTCCGCCTACGAAGGCTTCACCGGAGCGCTCGTCGCGCCGATGACGTGGTCCGGGGAGGCACGCGGAGTCCTCGGCGTCGGCACCCGCGACGCTCAGCGTCGGTTCGGCCCCGCCGATGCGGAGCTGCTCGAGACGTTCGCCGGACTCGCCGGCCTCGCGGTCCGCAATGCGGCCAGCTACGAGCAGAGCGTGCGCCAGGCGCGGGTCCAGCGGGGCTTCTTCGGGATCGCCTCGGCGCTCGCTGAGCCGCTCTCCCAGCCCGCCACGCTCGACGCGGTCGCGAATGCCGCGAGCATCGCGCTCGGAGCGTCCAGCGCCGCCGTGCTGATGCCCGAGGGGGAGGGCCTCGCGCTCGCTGCAACGTACGAGCTGCCCGACGAGGTCGAGGACCTGCTCCGGGGCGGTATTCCCGACTCCGCCCGCGTGCTCGAGGACTGCGCCCGCGAGCGCCGGGTGCTCGCCTCGCCGACGATCGCCGACGACGACCGCTTCGACCAGGCCTGGCGCGGCCCTGTCGCCGAGGCCGGGCTCGCGTCGCTGCTCGCCATTCCGGTCGACCCGCCGCGCCGCGAGGAGGGAGGCCTCGCGCTCGTCTTCTTCGCGGAGCCGCGCAGCTTCAGCGACGACGATCTCGAGCTGGCCCAGCGGCTCGCGGGAGCCGCCCGCGGAGCGCTCGAGCGGAGCGAGCTGTTCGAGGGCGAGCGCACTTCGCGCGCCCTCTCCCAGCAGCTGGCGCGGATGGGCAGCCAGCTCGCGGCCGAGCTCGACCCCGCCGCGGTGCTCGACGAGCTCGTTCAGCAAGCGCCGGCGCTGCTTGCCGCCGACGCGTGCTCGATTCGCGTCGTCGAGGACGACGAGCTGATCGTGACGGCGGTGCACGGCGAGGGCCTCGAGGGCACGCTCGGCTTCCGGGCGCCGACGACGGCGTGGCTGGCGGGAGACGTGATCCAGTCGCATACGCCGGTCGTGCTCGCGGACGCGGGCGGGGATGCGCGCCTGCTCGCCGACGACCCGGCGCTGAACGCG
>JBKPFP010000025.1:0-1060 GCA_046744435.1 Actinomycetota bacterium
GTTCGCGGCCGAGGACGAGGCGCGAGAGGTGACGGAGCAGCTCATCCGCGACGCCGGCTACGACCCGGAGGGCATCGGGGGGCTCGAGAACGCGCGCGCACTCGAGGACTTCGCGATGGGAGTGTTCAGCCGGCTCGAGAAGAGGCCGGTCTTCTATCGCTTCGCCTCGCCCGGTGAGCTCTGAAGCTCGGCCAGCCTGCCCTCGAGGAAGCGTCGTTCGGGCTCGGAGTGCACGAGCTCCAGCGCTCGCTCGTAGGCAGTGAGGGCCTCGTCGACGCGATCGAGGCGGCGCAGCAGATCGGCGCGAGTCGAGTGTAAGTAGTGGTACGCGTCGAGCTCGAGTCGCTCGACGAGCGCGAGTGCGGCCTCGGCGTCGCCCGCCTCGGCGATCGCGGCCGCCTGGTTCAGCTCCACGACCGGCGAGCCGGTGAGTCGCGCCAGCTCGCCGTAGAGTGCCGCGAGCTGCGGCCAGTCCTGCGGATCGTCCGTGTGCAGCGACGCGATCGCCGCCTGCACGACGTAGGGACCGCGTCCGCCGAGCGTCAGCGCGCGGCCGAGGATCGCCCGGCCCTCCGCGATCTGCTCGACGTCCCAGAGCGAGCGATCCTGGTCGCGGAGGAGGACGACGGTGTCGTCGGCGAAGCGCGCCTCGCGCCGCGCGTCGTTGATCAGCATCAAGGCCAGCAGCCCCTGCACCTCCGGCTCGTCGGGCATTAGCCCGGCGAATGCGCGCCCGAGCCGGATCGCCTCGCCGGCGAGCCCGCCGCGGCCCCCGTAGCCCTCGTTGAAGATCAGGTACACGACCGCAAGCACCGCGGCGAGACGGTCGGGCAGCAGGTGGTCGGGCGGGACGCGGAACGGGATCCCGGCGGCCTTGATCTTCCGCTTCGCGCGCACGAGCCGCTTGGCCATCGTCGGCTCGGGGACGAGGAAGGCGCGGGCGATCTCGTCAGTGGTCAGCCCGCCGAGGGTCCGCAACGTGAGCGCGACCTGAGCCTCGAGGGCGAGGGCCGGATGGCAGCAGGTGAACATCAGCTCGAGGCGCTCGTCGGGGATCGTC
>JBKPFP010000208.1:0-11691 GCA_046744435.1 Actinomycetota bacterium
GCGAAGCTCGTCGTCGAAGGCGCGGGCGCGGCCTCGATCGCGGCGCTGCTGGTGGGGCGGGCCGGCGGCAGCGGGCCGGCGGTCGCGATCCTCTCCGGCGGCAACATCGATGCGACCCTGCTCATCCAGGTCATGCGGCACGGCCTGACGCTCGCTGGCCGCTACCTCGTCGTACGCACGCGGCTCGCCGACCGGCCGGGCGAGTTGATCAAGCTGCTGACGCTCTTCGCCGAGGAGCACGCGAACGTGGTCTCGGTCGAGCACCACCGCGAAGGGATGGACGTGCCGGTGACCGAGACGGAGGTCGAGGCGACCCTGCTCATGCGCAACCAGGAGCACTGCGCCGCGCTGCTGGAGGCGATGCGCGGGCGCGGCTACGTCGTACAGCGGCTGCGCTAGCGCGTCGTAGACTCATTTCATGGTGACCTGCCCGAACTGCGGCCGGGAGAACGCCGACGACGCTCGGTTCTGCTCCGCCTGCGGCACCGCCCTCACGGCTCCGGAGGGCGCCCGCGAGGAGCGGAAGGTCGTCAGCGTGCTCTTCGCCGACCTCGTCGGCTTCACGGGCCGCGCGGAGCAGATGGATCCCGAGGACGTCCGCGCCCTACTCTCGCCGTACTACGCGCACGTGCGCGAGGAGCTCGAGCGCTTCGGCGGCACGGTCGAGAAGTTCATCGGCGATGCGGTGATGGCGCTCTTCGGCGCGCCCATCGCGCACGAGGACGATCCTGAGCGCGCGGTGCGCGCCGCACTGACGATCCGCGACTGGATCCGCGAACAGGAGGGCAACTTGCAGCTGCGCATTGCGGTCACCACCGGCGAGGCGCTGGTCTCCCTCAGAGCGCGACCGAGCGAGGGCGAAGGAATGGCTTCGGGCGACGTCGTCAACACGGCCGCGCGTCTCCAGTCGGCCGCTCCCGTCGACGGGATCCTCGTCGACGAGACGACGTATCGAGCGACCACCCAATGGATCGACTATCGGCCCGCCGAGGCGGTGGCGGCGAAGGGCAAGCAGGAGCCCGTCCCCGCCTGGGAGGCGGTCGAAGCTCGCGCCCGGTACGGCGTCGACGCGACCCAGGCGCCGCGCGCGCCGCTCATCGGCCGCGATCGGGAGCTCGACGTGCTCGTCGACGCGCTCGCCCGTGTCCGCGCCGGGCGCTCGCCGCAGCTGGTCACGCTCGTCGGCGTGCCGGGAATCGGCAAGAGCCGCCTCGTCTACGAGCTCTTCCAGGGCGTCGAGAACGATCCCGAGCTCATCTACTGGCGCCAGGGCCGCTCGTTGCCCTACGGCGAGGGAGTCTCCTTCTGGGCCCTGGGCGAGATGGTCAAGGCGCAAGCCGGCATTCTCGAGAGCGACTCGCCCGAGCAGGCCCAGGCCAAGCTGCGACGCAGCGTCGACAACCTCATCGCGGACGGCGACTCGGACTGGGTCGCCCGCCACCTGGGCTCGCTCGTCGGGGTCGGGAGCGAGCAGGAGCTGCACGGCGACCGCCGCTCGGAGGCATTCGCGGCCTGGCGCCGCTTCTTCGAGGCACTGGCCGAGGAGCGGCCACTCGTCCTCGTCTTCGAGGACCTGCACTGGGCAGACGAAGGGCTGCTCGACTTCGTCGACCACCTCGTCGACTGGGCCGTGGGCGTCCCAATCCTCGTCGTCTGCACGGCGCGGCCCGAGCTCCTCGCCCGTCGGGCCGCCTGGGGCGGTGGAAAGCCGAACGCCGCCACCTTCTCGCTGTCGCCGCTCGAGGACGAGGAGACGGCCCGGCTCGTGGCTGCGCTGCTCGACAGGTCGGTTCTGCCCGCCGAGACCCAAACTGCCCTCCTGCAGCGGGCGGGCGGGAATCCGCTCTACGCGGAGGAGTTCGTGAGGATGGTCGCCGATCGCGGCCTCCTTGCCGGTGACGAGGAACTGCCGCTCCCGGAGTCGGTGCAGGGGATCGTCGCCGCCCGGCTGGACGCACTTCCGGAGGACGAGAAGGCGCTCCTCCAGGACGCGGCCGTGATCGGCAAGGTCTTCTGGCTCGGCGCAGCGGGAGGGATCGGCGGCGTCGACCGGCGCGCCGCCGAGGAGCGCCTGCACAGCCTGGAGCGCAAGGAGTTCGTCCGCCGCGAGCGCCGCTCGTCGGTCGCAGAGGAGAATGAGTACGTCTTTCGGCACCTGCTCGTTCGCGACGTCGCGTACAGCCAGATTCCGCGCGCGCAGCGCGCGGAGAAGCACCGTCTGGCGGCCGAATGGCTCGAGCGTCTCGGTCGCCCCGAAGAACATGCCGAGATGCTCGCGCACCACTACTCGAGCGCGCTCGAGCTCGCCCGCGCGGCCGGAGTCGACACTTCGTCGCTCGCGGAGCGTGCGCGAGTCGCGCTGCGTGAAGCCGGAGACCGAGCCTATGCCCTGGGGGCGTACCCCGCCGCACGGGCTTTCTACCGCGACGCCGTCGAGCTCTGGCCGCGCGACGACCCGGGCCGGCCGGAGCTGCTCCTCCATTACGCTCGGGCGATCAACTGGGTCGAGGCGTCGAAGGACTTGGACGTCGTCATCGAGGCAAGGGACGAGCTCCTCGCCGCCGGCAATCGAGAGCTGGCGGCCGAAGCCGAGATGCTCATCTCCGAGTCGTTCTGGCTCCTGGGACAGCGAGACCAGGTCTTCGAGTGCCTGCAGGTGGCGGAGGCACTCGTGGCCGACGAGCCCACTTCGAGCACGAAGGCCCTGGTCGTCAGCAACGCCTCGCGGTACGCCATGCTCGCCGGCGAGCACGACGATGCGATCCGCCTAGGTCGGGAAGCGCTCGCGATGGCCGAGGAGCTCGGCATCGACGAGCTCCGCTCACATGCGTTGAACAACATCGGCATCGGGCGACTCGGACTCGGCGACGAGGGTGGGCTCGACGACCTGGAGCAGAGCGTCGAGGTCGCCGTCGCCGCCAACTCCGCACAGAGCGTGCGCGCCTACGGCAACCTCGCTTCGACCCTGGTCAATCTCGGCCAGCTCGAGCGCGCCTTTGCGATGCTCCTCGAAGGGCGTCGTGCGGCTGAGCGCTTCGGTCTCGACGATCCGCTGCGCTGGCTCGTTGGCGAGACCGCGTGGCAGGACTATTTCGAGGGCCGCTGGGACGAGGCGCTCGACAGCCTCGACGAACAGATGGCCGCCTTCGTGGAGAACCCCTACTGGATGGAGCCTCCGTGCCGCTGGCTGCGCGGGCGCATCCGCCTTGCGCACGGCGACGTGGCCGGGGCGCAGGAGGACGCCGGCCGCGCGATCGAGCTGGCGCGACTCGCCAAGGACCCGCAGGTCCTGTGGCCGGCGCTCTCCTTCGGCGCACGGGCTCTCTCAGGGACGGAGGTGGATCGCGCGGACGAGCTGGTAGGCGAAGTCCTGGCCGAATGGCGGGCGACGGGGTTCGCGATGTCGGGCAGCGACAGCGAATGGCTGTCCGATCTCGTGGTCGCGCTTCCGTTTCTCGACCGGCAGAGCGAGTTCCTCGAAGCCACCTCGCAGGCCATGAAGATCCCGAATCCGTGGCGAGAGGCTGCGGCCGCTTACGCTTCCGGCGACTTTCGCCGCGCCGCCGAGGTCTACGAGGGCATCGGCGCCAGGCCTGAGGAAGCCTATGCGCGACTGCGCGCAGCCGAGAGCTTCGTCCGGGAGGGCCGCCGGGCCGAGGCCGACGCCGAGCTCCAGAGCGCGCTCTCGTTCTGGCGCTCGGTCGGCGCGACCGCGTACGTGCGCGAGGGCGAGGCTCTGCTAGCCGAGTCCGCCTAGGCCTAGTTCCCGCAGCGGCGGAACTGCACGGTGTCGCCGCCGCGGTCGGCCCAGTCCTGGACGCCGCCGCCGAGCACCGGCCGCGCGTCGACGCCGGCGGCCCGGAGCACGCTCGCGGCGATCGTCGCCCGGTTCCCCGTCGTGCAGATGGTGACGATTGGCCGTTCCTCGCCGCGCAGGTCGTCGGCGAAGCTGCGCACGATGCGATAGGGCATATGCCGGGTGCCGACGATGTAGCCCTCGTCGCGCTCGTCCTTCTCGCGCACGTCGAGCACCTCGACCGAGTTCTCGGCCATCAGCCTCTCGAGGTCCTCGATCTCGATCGCCTCCATCGTCTCGACCGGCTGCGCCTCGGTCATGAAGCCCCGCAGCGCGAACAATCCGACCGACCGCAGGCCCGCCGCTGCTCGTGCGGCCTCGTCCTCGGTGGAAGCGTGGACGACGACAGGCTCGTCGGCGGCGAGCACGAACGCCGACTTCGTCGAGAACTTCGAGCCGGAGAGCGGCACGTTGAAGGCGCCTGCCGCATGCCCGGCGACGAATTCGCGCATACGGCGGACGTCGAGTACCGTCGCGCCGTTCACGGCCTCCGCGTGGTCGAGGGGCGGCTGGGCCCCGACGAACGGCCCGCGGTTCAGCTCGACGATCCGCTCCATGTTCGGCGGGCGCGGGGTCGAGGAGGCGGTCGTCTCGGTCACGAACTCGTCGACGCTGCGACCGACGAGCTGGAGCTTGTGGTTGAAGCGGCGCTCGAATCCGATCGTGGACGAGTACATCGAGCTCATCCCGGAGCCGCAGAGGGAGCCGGCAACGTGTCCGGGAAAGACCTGGACGCCGTCGGGCAGCTCGAGCAGCCGCTGCAGGCTCCCGAACATTCCGCGGGCGCCTTCCTCGGCGGCCGAGGCGAGGTCGGGGCGCGCCGCGTCGCCGATCAGGAGCGAGTCGCCCGTGATCACGAGCCACGGCTCGTCGCCGCGCGAGCGGTCGATCACCTCGAAACAACAGTGCTCGGGCCGGTGTCCGGGCGTGTGCAGGACTCGGATCGCGGTCTCGCCGAGCTCGAGCACCTGTCCGTCCTCGAGCGGGTCGAACTCGAACTGCGGCTCGGCGGCGGGGTGGACGGAGACCGGCATGCCGTGCTCGAGCGCGAAGCGCCCGTGCCCGGAGACGTGGTCGGCGTGCGTGTGGGTCTCGAGCACGCGGACGATGCGAGCCTTGCGCTTCTTCGCCTCCTCGAGGTACTGCTCGATTGCATAGGCGGGATCGACGACCACCGCGTCTCCGGAGGACTCGTCGCCGATCAGGTAGGACGCGCAGCCGAGATCGTCGTTGACGAACTGGCGAAAGAGCACGGAAAAAACCTAACAGGGTGCCCGGCCTAGACTCACTCCGTGCGCTACGGGCTGGCTCTGCCGACGGGGATGGAGTGCGGCGATCCTCGCTTCCTCGTCGAGCTGGCCGAGCGAGCCGACGCGGCAGGCTGGGACGGTGTCTTCTTGGAGGACTATGTCGTCTTCCAGGGCGACCCGAGGGCGCCGACCTGCGATTCATGGGTCGCGCTTGCAGGGATGGCCGCGCGCACCGAGCGCGTCGTCCTGGGCACCTGCGTGACGCCGCTCGCGCGCCGACGGCCGTGGATCGTCGCGCGGCAGGCCGCCGCCATCGATCAGCTCTCAGAGGGTCGCATGGTCCTCGGTGCGGGGCTCGGCGACGTGGGCGATCACGTCGTCCGCGATGCCTCGTTCACGCACTTCCAGGAAGAGCTCGACGTACACCGGCGCGCCCGGATGCTCGACGAGGCGCTAGAGATCATCACGGGGCTCTGGACCGGCGAGCCGTTTTCCTTCCACGGCGAGCACTTCGACGTCGAGGAGGTCACCTTCGTCCCGCCGCCTGTGCAGCGGCCCCGGATCCCGATCTGGATCGGCGGCGGGTACCCCAATCCGGGGCCGACCCGCCGCGCCGCGCGCTGGGACGGGTCGATGCTCTACCGCGTCCCCGGACACGATCTCTCGGCCGACGACGTTCGGGCGCTACGCGAGGCGGCGGGCGAGCGCCCGTACGACATCATGGTCGGCGGCCGGTCGCGGGAGGAGGACTGGGAGGCCGAGCGCGAGCGGCTGGGGGCAGTCGCCGCCGCCGGAGCGACCTGGTCGGCCGAATACGTTCCTCCGGACACCCGCGAGGCGATGCGGGCTGCCGTCGAGCGTGGCCCGCTGCGGATCGACTAGAGCCCGAGGTGGCGTGCGATCACCATCCGCTGGGGAAGGGTTGGCCCAAGCCAGGCTGAAGCCTGGCACGGGATGAAGGGGTCAACGAAGTCCAGCGATCTAGAGGCCCAGGTGGCGGGCGATCACCATCCGCTGGACTTCGTTGGTCCCTTCCCCGATCTCGAGAATCTTCTGGTCCCGGTAGAGCCGCGAGATCGCCGACTCCTCCATGAAGCCGTAGCCGCCGTGGATCTGGAGCGCGTCGTTCGCGACTCGGTGGGCTAGCTCGCCCGTATAGAGCTTCGCCATCGCCGCCTCCTGCGCGAAGGGCCGCTCCTGGTCCTTGAGCCAGGCCGCCTTGTAGACGAGGTTGCGGCCGGCTTCGATCTCCGTCGCCATGTCTGCGAGCTTGAACTGGACGGCCTGGAACTCGGCGATCGGCTTGCCGAACTGCTCACGTTCGCCCGCGTACTTGAGCGCCAGGTCATAGGCGCCCTGCGCGAGGCCGGCGCCCATCGCGGCAACCGAGATACGGCCGCCGTCGAGGATCTCGAGGAACTGGTGGAAGCCCTTGCCGCGCTCGCCGAGCAGGTTGCCCTCGGGCACGCGCACGTCCTTGAACGAGAGCTCGCGCGTGTCCGACGCGCGCCACCCAAGCTTGCGCATCGGCGGCGAGATCTCGTAGCCGGGCGCGCCGTTGGGGACGATGAGGTTCGAGATCTCGCCGTCGCCGGTCAGCGCGGTGATCGTCACGCAGGCGGAGATGTCAGTGCCCGCGTTCGTGATGAAGATCTTCGAGCCGTTGATCACCCACTCGCCGTCCTGCAGCTCCGCGCGTGTCCGCGTGGCCGCCGCGTCGGAGCCCGCGCCCGGCTCGGTGAGGCCGAAGGCGGCGAGCTTTTGGCCGGAGGCGAGGTCGGGCAGCCACTCCTGCTTCTGCTCCTCATTGCCGAAGAGGAAGATCGGCATCGTCCCCAGCGAGACGTGGGCGGCCATCGTGATCGCGACCGACGAGTCGATGCGCGTCAGCTCCTCGACTGCGATCGCGTAGGAGAGCGTGTCGGTACCGCCGCCGTCGTATTCCTCGGGGATCGGCATCCCCATCAGCCCGAGCTCGGCCATCTGCTCGACGAGCTCGTACGGGAAGCGGTGCTCGCGGTCGAGCTCCTCGGCGACCGGGGCGACCCGCTCCTCGGCGAACTCGCGCACGGTGCGGCGGATGAGCTCGTGCTCGGGCGAGAGGTCGAAGTTCACGCGGTGAGGCGAGTTGCGAGCTCGACGATCAGACGCACGCCGTAGCCGGTGCCGCCCTTCTGGGCGAGGTAGTCACTCCGCGGCCAGGTGAAGAAGCCTGTGCCGGCCATGTCCACGTGCGCCCACGGGCCCTCGCCGGCGAACTGCTCGAGGAAGGAGGCCGCGTACGCCGGGCTCGCCTGCTTGCGCACCGACGAGTTCTTCATGTCCGCGAACGCGGACTCGATGTAGCCGCGGTAGCGGCGGTGCATCGGCCAGGGCCACGCGTGGTCGCCGCTCGCCTCACCGGCTGCGACGACCTGGTTGCGCCAGTCCTCGTCGTTGCCGAAGACCCCCGCGTAGAGGTCGCCCATGGCGAGCTCCATCGCTCCGGTCAGCGTGGCGAAGTCGAGCAGGTGGGTCGCCCCGAGCTCGCGCGCGTAGTGGAGCGCGTCCGCGAGCACGAGCCGGCCCTCGGCGTCGGTGTTCGTGATCTCGATCGTCTTGCCGTTCATCGCCGTGAGGATGTCGCCCGGCCTGAAGGCGCCGCCGCCGGGCATGTTCTCCGTCGCGCCGACGACGGCCAGCGCTTTGAGGGGGACGCCGAGGTCGGCCAGCGCCCCGAGGCCCTCGACGACCGCGGCGCCGCCGGCCATGTCACCCTTCATGTCCTCCATGTACAGCGACGGCTTGATCGAGATGCCGCCCGTGTCGAAGGTGACCGCCTTGCCGACGAGCCCGAGCGTGAGGTCGTCGCGCGCGGGCGAGGGCGGCTCGTAGTGCATGACGATCATTCGCGGTGGGTTGTGGCTGCCCTGGGCGACTGCGGCGAAGGCGCCCATCCCGAGCTCGCGGACCTCGTCGGGCCCGAGTGCTTCCGCTCGGACGTGGGCCTGCTCGGCGGCGATCTCTTCGGCACGGGCGGCGAGACGCTCGGGCGTCAACTCGTTGCCGCCCATGTTCGCGAGGTCGCGCGCGCGATTGGCCGCCTCGGCGATGCGGGCCTCGCGCTCGGCGGTCTCCGCGACTTCGGGCGGGCCGAGGAGGACGAGCTGGTCGAAGGGCGGCGCGTTCTTGGCGCCCGCCTTCCAGCGGCCGGGGCCGTAGGTGCCGAGCAGGAGGCCGTCGACCACCGCGCGGGCCTGCTCCGCGGACGAAAACGGCAGCGCGTCGTCGAGTGGCCAGACGAGGGTGCCGCCGATGCGCTCGGTCGCCTCGGCCACGCTCGCCGCGGCGGTGCGCAGCGAGTCGCTGTCCAGCTCGTCTAGGGGGCCGAGCCCGACGGCAACGAGGCGGCGCACGTCTGCGCCGTCGTCCGGGACGAGAACCGCAGTGCGACCGATCTCGCTCGCGACCTCTTCCTCGGCCGCGAGCTGGCGCAAGCGGCTCGCAAGGCCGTCGCCGAGCGAGCGGGCGGCCGCCGGCAGATCACCGTCGCCATCGGCCAAGGGGACTGCGAGGACGTCGGCCCGCGGGGCCGCCGCATCGGGAGTACGAACTTCGACCCGCATCGGGGCGCCGATGCTATCCGACCCTCTATCTAGCGTCGCTGGAGAAAGATTTTCAAAGCTTTGAACTCCCCCTAACGATTTCCATAAGGCCGCCGATAGACACTGTGTTCATGAGTCGGTTGCGGCCCATCGTTCCGTCGCGCTTTCGACGGCGTCCTCACGTCGAGAACGTCGAGGCGCTCCTGGATCGGATCCAGTCTCTGGCGTGCGAGCGTCAGGCTCTGCGTGCCCGCGGCGCGGGCGACCTCGTCCTCGAGCGCAACCGCGTGCGGATCGCGCGGGCCCAGTGGCAGCTCTCGTACGCGCTGATCCAGCGCCATCTGCCGGCGCAGCTCGAGCAGAACGCCGCCTAGAACCGGGGGCTCCTGCCTGGGGCCACCCCGGGCACCACCCGCTCTCGATCCTAATCGGGAGAAGCGCACGCGTGGGTGACGCCTTCGTGCCGAAAGCGCGACGATTTCGCGACGAAGCCCCGCCGCTAGGGTGGCCGCAGTGCGGGCCGAGATCGACAAGCGCGCGATGGCCGCGCTCGCGAGCGGTCACCTCGCCACCGACTTCGCCAACGGCGCGTTGCCGGCGCTGCTGCCTTTCTACGTCGACCGCTTCGGCCTCTCGTACACGCTCGCCGCCGCGCTCATACTCGTGTCCGCGATCTCCTCGTCGGTCATCCAGCCTTTCTTCGGTCTGTGGTCCGACCGCCGCGGTGCGATCTGGCTCCTGCCGGTCGGCGTGGCGGTCGCCGGCGTCGGCATCGCGCTCGCGGCCGCGGCTCCGAGCTACTGGCTCGTCGTCGTCTTCGTCCTCGTCTCCGGCCTCGGGGTCGCCGCCTATCACCCGGAAGGCTCGAAGTTCGCGGCTTACACAAGCGGCCACCGACGGGCAAGCGGCATGTCGCTCTTCTCGATCGGCGGAAACCTCGGCTACGCGCTCGGCCCGGCGATCGCGACGCCACTCGTGCTCGCGCTCGGGCTGCGCGGCGGGCTGCTCCTGGCGTTGCCGTGTCTCGCGGTCGCCGCGCTTCTCGTCGCAGCCACCCGCTACCTGGCTAGCTTCGCGCCGGCTGACGAGACCGAACGGCGCGCGACCGGCGAGAACCAGCCCGGCGCGCTGGCGCTGCTGCTCGGCGTGATCGCCATGCGTTCCACCGCCTGGTTCGGGCTCATCACGTTCGTTCCCCTGTGGGCCGTGTCGCTCGGCCACTCAAAGGCCTACGGCAACCAGCTGCTGACGCTGATGCTGCTCGTTGGCGGGCTCGGAACGCTGGCTGCCGGGCCGCTCGCAGACCGCGTTGGCCGTCGCCCAGTGCTGATCGGCAGCATCGCGGCGACGGCGCCGCTCACGCTCGTCTTCGTCGCGGTCGGTGGAGTCGTCGGAGCGGCGGCACTCGCGCTCGTCGGCGTCTGTGTCGTCGGCACCCACGGGCTGACCGTGGTCATGAGCCAGGAGTACCTGCCGCAGCAGATCGGCTTGGCCTCGGGGCTGACGACGGGAATGTCGATCGGCCTGGGCGGAGTCGCCGCGGTGGCACTCGGGGTCCTGGCCGACACGGTCGACCTGCAAACGTCGCTCTATGTCTGCGCCGCAGCGCCGCTTGCCGCAGTCGCCCTGGCGGCTTTCCTGCCCTCGCCGCGCGCGGCGAAACGGCTCGCTCCGGAGGCAGTCCAGACATGAGGTAGCCTCCGGCCCGTGGCCCAGAGCGCACGAGAGTTCTTCGAAAGCCTCGAGTCGCGTGTCGACCCGTCGAGGACTGCCGGCATGAACAACTCGTACGTGTTCGAGATCGACGGCGTCGGCACGTGGAAGGTCGACGTCTCCGACGGCAAAGTGAGCGTGACCGAGGGCGGCGGCAACGCAGACGCGACGATCCGCGCCTCGGAGGAGACGTTCGCGGCGATCGCGAGCGGCGACCAGAACCCGACCACCGCCTACATGACCGGCAAGCTCAAGGTCGAGGGCGACATGGGCGCCGCGCTCAAGCTCCAGAAGCTGTTCTGAGCTACTCCTCGAGCTCGACGAGCAACGCCCCGCCGGCGACGCGGTCGCCCTCGGCGACGTGCACGGCCCGCACGACCGCCTCGTAGGGCGAGACGAGCGGCGTCTCCATCTTCATCGCCTCGAGGACGAGCAGCGTCTGGCGCGGCTCGACCCGGTCGCCCGGCGCCGCGAGCACCTTGATCACCGTGCCTGGCATCGGCGCGGTCAGCGAGCTCTGCTCGCCGCCGGCCGCACCAGAGGCTGCGTGGGCGGCCTCGTCGACGTCCGGAGGGGCCTGCGGCTCGGGGGCCGGGAGGTTGAGCCGCCAGGCACCGTCCCACGGGCCGCTCGGCAGCCGCTCCGGCGGCGCGGACAGCGGCGGATATTCGGCCAGGAACGACGTCGTCGTCCGCCCGGCGCGGACGACAGGGTGCGAGACGAGCCAGCGGAGGAATGGCAGGTTCGTGACGAGCCCCTCGACCTCGGTCTCGGCGAGGGCGTCGCGGAGCCGGAGGAGGGCCTCGTCGCGCGTCGGCCCGTGCGCGATCAGCTTCGCGATCATCGGGTCGTAGCCGACGCCGACCTCGTCGCCTTCCTCGACGCCCGCGTCGACGCGCATTCCCTTCGGCAGGCGCAACCGCTCGATCCGGCCCGCCTGCGGCAGAAAGCTGCGCGGATCCTCGGCGTACAGCCGCGCCTCCGCCGCGTGACCGTCGAAGCGCACGTCACCGAGCTCGAGCGGCTCGCCCGCGGCGATCGCGAGCTGGGCGCGCACGAGATCGATGCCCGTCACCAGCTCGGTCACCGGATGCTCGACCTGGATGCGGCCGTTCAGCTCGAGGAAGAAGAATTCGCGGCCGTCGAGCATGAACTCCGCAGTGCCGGCGCTGCGGTAGCCGATGTCGCGCGCGAACGAGAGGGCCGCCTCGCTCATGCGCGCCCGCAGCTCCTGGTCGAGGGCCGGCGATGGTGACTCCTCGAGCACCTTCTGGTGGCGCCGCTGGAT
>JBKPFP010000452.1:0-10496 GCA_046744435.1 Actinomycetota bacterium
TCGCCCTACTACGGCTCGGCCGATGCGACGCCGCTCTTCCTCGTCTTGCTCGACGAGTACGAGCGCTGGAGCGGCGACGGCGACCTCGTGCGCGAGCTCGAGCCGGCAGGACGGGCCGCACTGGCGTGGATCGACGAGCACGGAGACCCCGACGGAGACGGCTTCGTCGAGTACGAGCGCCGCAACGAGGAGACCGGCCTCGAGAACCACTCCTGGAAGGACTCGTGGGACTCGATCCGCTTTGCCGACGGGACGATCGCGACGGCTCCGATCGCGTGCTGCGAGATCCAGGGTTACGTCTACGACGCGAAGCTCCGGTGCGCGCGGCTCGCGCGGGAGTGTTGGGGCGACGAGGAGCTCGCCGGGCGGCTGGAGCATGAGGCGCGGGAGCTGAAACGCGCGTTCGACGAGGCCTTCTGGATGCCCGAGCGCGAGTACTACGCGCTCGCCCTCGACGGTGAGAAGCAGCGGGTCGACTCGATCACGTCGAACCCCGGCCACCTGCTCTGGAGCGGGATCCTCGCCGCGGACCGGGCCGCGCTCGTCGCCGGGCACCTGCTCGGGGACGCCCTCTTCTCGGGCTGGGGCGTGCGCACGATGGCCGAGGGCGAGGGCGGCTACAACCCGATCCGGTACCACAACGGGACGGTCTGGCCGCACGACAACTCGCTGATCGCCTACGGGCTCGGCCGTCACGGCTTCCGCGACCAGGCGGCGACGATCGCGCAGTCAACGCTCGAGGCCGCGACGTACTTCCGCTACCGGCTCCCCGAGGTCTTCGCCGGCTACCACCGCGAGCGCACGAGTGTTCCAGTCGAGTACCCGACTGCGTCGAGCCCGCAGGCCTGGGCGACAGGGACGCCCTTGCTCCTGATGAGAGCCTTGCTCGGGCTCGACCCGGAGGGCGAGCAGCTGCGTTCGGACCCCCACCTCCCGGAGCAGCTCGGCCGTCTCGAGCTGGCGTCGATACCCGGCCGCTGGGGAAGGGTCGACGTCACACAGAGGGAGGTCGTCGGATGAGCGAGCACTTCGATCTGGTCGTCCTCGGCGCGGGCTCGGCGGCTCGGGAAGCGGCCAAGAACGCCTCGAGCGAGCACGGCGCGAAGGTGGCGCTCGTCGAGAGCACGCGCTGGGGCGGCAGCTGCCCGAACGTGGCCTGCAAGCCGACGAAGGCGTACCTCGTCGCCGCCGAGCTCGTCCACGACATCAACGGGCTCGCGGAGAAGGTCGGGATCGAAGTCGGGCCGGCGCGACTCGACCTGGCCGGCGTCAAGCGGCGCAAGGATTCGCTCACGAAGCCGCAGCCCAAGTGGATCGAGGAGCTGAACGCCAGCGGTATCGCAACCTACGACGGCGAGGCGACCCTCGTCGACGCGCGGACGGTCCGGGTCGGCGACGAGGAGCTGAGCGCCGACCGGATCCTCATCGCGACCGGCTCCCGAACCGCCGTGCCGCCGATCGAGGGCATCGAGGACATCGACTGGCTCGACCACGTCTCCGCCCTCGAGCTGGAGGAGCTGCCCGAGTCGATGCTGGTCGTCGGCGCGGGCCCGGTCGGGCTCGAGCTCGGCCAGGCTTTCGCCCGTTTCGGCGCGCACGTGACGATCGTCGACATCTTCGAGCGGATCTCGCCGCGGCACGACCACCAGGCCTGCGAGGAGCTCCGACTCGCGTTCGAGGAGGAGGGGATCGAGCTCGTGCTTCGCTCGCTGGTGAAGCGCGTCGTGCGCGACGGCGATGAGATCGTGGCGACGATCGAGCCCCGCGAGGGCGAAGGCTCATCCGAGCTGCGCGTGACGAGCCTCCTCCTCGCCTCCGGTCGCGTCCCGAACGTCGAGGCGCTCGACCTCGAGCGGCTCGGCATCGAGCGCGACAAGCTCGGCATCACCGTCGACGAGCACCTGCGCACGTCGGTCGAGGGCATCTGGGCCGCGGGCGACGTGACCGGGATGTACCAGCTGACGCCGATCGCCCAGTACCAGGCCCGCATCGCGATCGCAGACATGTTCGGCCAGAACGCTCCCGCGGCCGACTACTCGATCCTCCCGACCGCGATCTTCACCGACCCGGAGCTAGCCGGAGTAGGCCTGACGGAAGAAGAAGCGAAGAACCAAGACCTCGACTACGAAGTGGTGGTCCAACCGCTGAAGAGCGTGACCCGCTCGCAATACATCGAGGCGAAACACGGCCTGTACAAGCTGATAGTCGACCGAGAATCGCGAAAAGTCCTCGGTCTCCATGTGGTGAGCCGGTCAGCAAGCGACGTAGTCCAAGGCTTCTCGCTAGCCCTGAAATTCAACGCGACAGTGGACGACTTCGCCCAAATGCATCACGTCTATCCAACATGGGGCGAAGGAGTTAAGGCTGCCGCTGAACAGTCAAAGGTCGCGGTCCAGGCCTAGCCCCAACCACACGCGCGTCCGGGCGCCGGGCAGGTGCCAGGGCGAGCTTTCAGTCGCCGAAAGTGCAGAGCACTTTCGGCGAGTCGCGGGCCCGTGGCCCGGGCCCAACAACGTCCCCGGCCCGGGTCCTTGGCGCCGGGTGGGCCGGGGACGCTTTCTGGGCGGACTACTCCTGGGGAGGGGGAGGTTGCCGCCCGAGCTTGATGTGTAGCGTGCGCCGGTCCTCGTCGCGGAGAATCTCGACGGAGATCGTGTCGCCGGGTTTCTTCTCGGCGACGAGCTCACGCAGGCGCTCCGTCGAGTTGACGGCGGAGCCCTCGGCCTTGACGAGGATGTCGCCGCCGAGGATGTAGCTCTCGCCGGCAACGACGACGCGGGTCGTGCCGCCGCGCAGACCCGCGTCGGCCGCGCCGGATCCTTGGAGAACGCGCTCGACCAGCAGACCGCGCTTGACGGGCAGCCGGAAGAGCTCGGCGATCGAAGACTCGATCGGGCGTGCGTGGATGCCGAGGTAGGGATGCTCGACGCGTCCCTTCTCCTTCAGCTGGGCCACGACGTCGCGCACGGTGTTGATCGGGATCGCGAAACCGATGCCGACGTTGCCCTGAGCGCCGGTGTCCCCGGTCTCGATCGCGGAGTTGACGCCGATCACCTCGCCCTGGGCGTTGAGGAGCGGGCCGCCCGAGTTGCCGTGGTTGATCTGCGCATCTGTCTGGATGACGTGGTCGATCGTCATGCCGTTCGGCGCCTGCAACGGCCGCTGCACCGCGCTGACGATGCCGCGGGTCGCGCTGCGGGCGAGGCCGAACGGGTTGCCGATCGCGAGCACGTCGTCGCCGACCTGGATTGAGTCCGAGTCGCCGAGCCCGATCGGCGTCAGAGCGCGTGCGTTCGCGTTCACCTTCAGAAGTGCGGTGTCGGTCGAGGGATCGCCCCCAACGATCCTGGCCTTCATGTTGTCGTTGCTCGAAAAGCCGACCTCGACCGACTCCGCTCCTCGGATCACGTGATAGTTGGTGACGATCAAACCGGTCTTGTCGATGACGAAGCCGGAGCCGAGGGCCCGCTGGGTCTGGGGAAGGTCGAAGGGGAAGAACGGGTCCTCGGCTTGATCAACCCGGCTCGTCGATGTGACCTGGACGACACCCGGGGCGGCGCGCCGGTAGATCTCGGCGATGGTCAGGGCCCTGTCGGAACGGGCGTCGGAGGCGACGCCGGCGGCGCCGGGACCCGAATCCCGGATGACTTCACGGACCGTCGACGTCGCCTCCCCGAATCCCGTCGCCGCGGCGCCGGCCAGAGCGACGGCGCCGCCGGCTACCGCTGCGATGAGCAGAGCCGAACCGGCCAGGAGCTGGTCCTTTCGCCCCCTGAAATCCATTGCGCTGTGTATACAGCGCGTCGAGTTAAGTTCGGTTTGCGCCTGTGTTAAGCAGTGTTGCGCGAGTGTTGCGAGCGGTTCGTCAGCGCGACGTGGCGCCGGCCGGCTCGGCGGTGACGTTCCGCAGCAACTCCGTGACCCGAACGTCGATGTCGTCGCGGATCGCCCGAACTTCCTCGATGCTCTTCCCGGCCGGGTCGGCGACCTCCCAGTCTTCGTAGCGCTTGCCCGGGAAGATCGGGCAGGCGTCGCCGCAGCCCATCGTGATCACGGCATCCGCGGCGCGGACGACTTCGTCCGTGAGGGGCTTGGGGAACTCCTGCGAGAGGTCGGCCCCGAGTTCCTCCATGGCCCGAACGACACTGCGATTGATCTGCTCGGCAGGAGCGCTTCCCGCCGAGCGGACGTGAACGAGCCCAGCCGCTCGCTGGTGCAGAAGCGCCGCTGCCATCTGGCTCCGGCCGGAGTTCTGCACGCAGACGAAGAGCACCTCGGGGACGTCCTTGGCGATCTTCCCCTCGGCCTGCGCGAGCGCTTTCAGCCGCTCGCGAGCGAAGCGGTGCACGAGGACGGGGACGAAATCGGAGAACCGCGCAGCCGGCAGGTTTTCGAGGGACTCCTGCACGTAGCGGCCGATGGTCTGACGTGAGAAGACCCCGCGGAAATCGTCCACGAGGCCTTCGACGCCGCGGTCGAGGTGAACTCTGGTGACAGGATCGATCTCTAGCGCCATTGCGGGGGCCGCGCGGCGGCAGTCTAGGAGCCGGAGGCTCGCCGGGGGGTGCCAGCCGGTGATCGCTTGGTGACGATGCGGTGAACGATCAGTCGTGCTGATCGGACGAGCCGGAGCCGGCGCCCCCTCCGTGCGAGGCGTCGGTGAACTCGCGGAACTCGCCGGTGACGAGGTAGGCCGTCTGCTCGCCGATGTCGACGGCGTGGTCGCCGATCCGCTCGAGGCAACGGGAGACGATGATCATGCGCAGACCCCACTCACGCAGCTGAGGGTTGCTGCCCAGCGCGAGCACGTGCTGGACGACGCGCCGGTTCCCGCGGTCGACGAGCTCGTCGAGGTCGACGAGCGTCTCTGCGCCCTCGACGTCACGAGTCGCGAACGAGTCGAGGGCGGCCCTAATCATCTCCTCCGCACGAGAGCCCATCTCCTGGAAGGCCTCGATGAGCTTCGGGTCCGGAGCGATGTCGTAGACGAGCTTGACGAGCTTGGAGATCGTCACGCAGTAGTCGGCCATCCGTTCCAGATGCAGGTTCATGTGCAGCATCGCCAGCACCTGCCGCAGGTCCCCGGCGGCGGGCGCCTGGCGTGCCAGCAGCGAGGCGATGCCCTCCTCGATCCCCATGTACTGGGCATCGACCTCGTCGTCGAATGAGATCACCTCGTCGGCGAGCTCGGGGTCGCGCTGCTCCAGTGCCTCCATCGTCCCGCGAAGGGCCCGCAGGACGAGCTCGCCCTCCTCGAGCAGAGTCGCCTGCAGCGTGTCCAGCTCCTCCTGGAGCGTGACCCTCACGTCCCTGACCGCCCTTCGCTCCCGCCCGGCGAAGCCGGGCTCCGCGAAGCGCTCGCGTCGCTTCCGCCACGATGCTCTCCGGGGCCGTGCTGTGCCGCACTGTCCCCTCCGGCCTCGCACCGGCAGCGACGCGCCAGGAACGTGAGCAAGCTCATCCGAAGCGTCCGGTGACGTAGTCCTCCGTGCGCTTGTCGCTCGGCTGCGTGAAGATCTTCTCGGTCGAGTCGTACTCGACGAGGATCCCGGACCGCTCGTCTTCCTCGCCGCGCTCGATGCTGAAGAAGGCGGTCATGTCGGCGACGCGCGCGGCCTGCTGCATGTTGTGCGTGACGACGACGATCGTGTAGTCCCGCTTCAACTCGTGCATGAGGTCTTCGATCCTCGTCGTCGCAATCGGATCGAGCGCCGAGGCCGGCTCGTCCATGAGGATTACGTCCGGCTCGACTGCGAGGCAGCGCGCAATGCACAGCCGCTGCTGCTGCCCGCCCGAAAGGCTCAGCGCACTGCGCTTCAACCGGCTCTTGACCTCGTCCCAGAGCGCGGCCTGCTGCAGCGCCTGCTCGACACGCTGATCCAGGTTGTCGGTCATGCCGAGCACGCGCGGGCCGAAGGCGACGTTGTCGTAGATCGACTTCGGAAACGGGTTCGGCTTCTGGAAGACCATTCCGATCCGTTTGCGGACCTCGACGGGATCGACCTCCGGGCCGTAGAGATCCTGGTTGTGGTACATGATCTTGCCCGCAATACGTGCACCCGGAATCAGGTCGTTCAGGTGGTTGAAGCAGCGGATGAAGGTGCTCTTCCCGCACCCGGAGGGCCCGATGAAGGCCGTCACGTAGTTCCGGTAGATCTCGAGCGAGACGTCCTTGAGCGCCGTCGAGCCGTCGTAGGAGACGCCGAGGTTCTGGACGTCGAAGACGACGGTCTGAGCCCCGCGCGACGGCACGCTGCGGTCGTCCCGCTGAACGAGGTTCTCCAGGCTCACTTCCCCGATTGTTGCAGTTGCCTTCGGCGCTTCGGCCATCGTCACCACTTTCTCTCGTACCGATTGCGGAGCCAGATCGCAAACGAGTTCATCGTCAGAAGAATCGCGAGCAAGACGATCATCCCCGCGGCCGCCACCGTCCTGAACTCCTCCTGCGGCCGGGAGATGTACTGGTAGATCTGCACGGGCAACGCGGTGAAGTCGCCGAGCAGCGTCGGGTTGAACGACACGTACGTCAGAGCGCCGACGAGGAGCAGCGGGGCGGTCTCACCCAGCGCACGCGACAGGGCGAGAATCGAGCCTGTTGCGATCCCCGGCGTCGCCGCGGGCAGGACTTGCCGCCAGACGACCTGCCACTTCGTTGCGCCCAGCGCATAGGCGGCCTCTCGGATCGAGCTCGGCACCGCGCGAATCGCCTCGCGAGCGGCGATGATCACGGTCGGCAGCACGAGCAGCGTGAGGATGAACGCTCCCGCGAGCAAGACGCGCCCGAGGCCGAGGCCGCGAACGAGGAAGGCCAGGCCCAGGATGCCGTAGACGATCGAAGGCACCGCCGCGAGGTTCTGGATGTTCACCTCGAGCAGGCGGTTGTACCAGCGCTCCTTGTCCGCGTACTCCTCGAGGTAGATCGCAGTCCCGACGCCGATCGGCACCGTCAGCGCGATCAGCAGGAAACCAAGGTAGATCGTCGCGACGATCGCAGGCTCGGCGCCGGCGATCGCGGGATCGACCGACGGCGGCTCGAACAGCAGCACGCCGTCGACGTATCTCCAACCCTTGACGACGACCTGGATGAGCAACGCAGCGAGCGTCCCGATGCCCAGCGCGAGCGAGAAGAGGAGGAACGCGTGAAAGAGCGCGTCGCTGACGCCCCTGCGGCGGCGACCGCCGCCGAGAGCTGAGGGCACCGCACTCATTCGTAGACCTCACGGAAGCGGCGCACGAGCCGGATCGAAAGAAGGTTCATCGCGAGCGTCATTACGAACAACGTCGCGCCCACGGCAAAGATCGTCTTGTACGCGGTCGAACCCGTCTCGACGTCACCCTGAGCTGTGGCACCGATGAACGCCGTCATCGTCTGCACCTGCTCCCTCGGGTCGGAGGTCAGGTTCGGCTGACCGCCGGCCGCGATGAGGACGATCATCGTCTCGCCGACCGCACGCGAGATGGCGAGGACGAATGAGGCGATGATCCCCGAGATCGCCGCGGGCACGACGATGCGCGTGGATACCTGCATCCGGGTGGAGCCGAGTGCGTAGGCGCCGTGGCGGAGATCGCGCGGCACCGCTGACATCGCGTCCTCCGAGACGGAGGCGACCGTCGGCAGCAGCATCACGCCCATGACCAGGGCGGCGGCCAGCGCGCTGAACGGACCGACACGGAAGCCGACGTCCTGCAGGAGCGGCGTCACAAAGGTCAGCGCGAAGTAGCCGTAGACGACCGTCGGGATGCCGGCGAGAACCTCGAGCGTCGGCTTCAGGAACGCGCGAGCCCGGCTATGGGCGTACTCGCTGAGGTAAATCGCCGCGCCAAGGCCGAACGGCGCGCACACCAGTGCCGCGAAGAGCACGACCAGAAACGTGCCGGCGACGAGCGGCAAGACTCCGAAGCTCCCGCCCTCGAACAACGGCGTCCATTCGGTCCCGGTGAGGTAGTCCCAGATCGACACCTCGCGAAAGAACTCGAACGCCGGGATGAACAGGGCGACGACGATCCCGACCGTCGTCGCGACGGAAACGAAAGCGCAGAGGGCGAGGACACCCTTGATGACGTCCTCGCCCCAGCGCCTCCGCGCCGCTCGTAGCTGCGGAACGGCAGGAGAGAGCTCACCTGTCGCCACTTAGACCGTGAGCCCTCTCCCGATTCCTACAGTCCCTTGATTGCGGCGTTGTACTGCCGCTTCGCCTTGGCGAGCTGCGCCTTGGTCAGCGAGATGTAGCGCGACGCCCTTGCAAGTGAACGCTCGTTGAGAATGATGTACTTGATGAACGCCCGCAGGACCGGTCGCCTGAACGAGCTCTTCTTCGCGTACGTGAAGAGCGGCCTCGAAAGCGGCTTGTAGGTCCCGGCCTGGACGGTCGCGATGCTCGGTGCCACGCACCTGGTGCCGTTGTGGACCTTGAGCAGCTTCAGCCGGCTCTTGTTCTCGACGTAGTACGAGTAACCGAAGTAGCCCATCGAGCCGCTGTCGCCCTCGACGCCCCGAACGAGCACGTTGTCGTCCTCGCTCGCCGTGTAGTCGGCGCGGCTCTGCTTGGCCTTGCCGTTGATCTTCTCGGTGAAGAAATCGAACGTGCCCGAGTCCGTCCCCGGGCCGTAGAGCTTGAGCGGCACGTTCGGGAAGTTCGGCCGCACGTCGTTCCAGTTGTCGACCTTG
The DNA here is from genome assembly GCA_046744435.1 of Actinomycetota bacterium. Taxonomy (GTDB): domain Bacteria; phylum Actinomycetota; class Thermoleophilia; order Gaiellales; family Gaiellaceae; genus VAXT01. Next base: position 8,669 of record JBKPFP010000452.1, read on the forward strand.
GAGCCCTTGTCCCAGATCGCCTTGAGCTCGTCCTTCGTGATGCAGCTGATCCAGGTGACGTTCTTGTTGACGACTACGGAGAGGCCGTCGTTCGCGATCAGGAACTGGATGTACTTGATGCCCTTCTCGTGGCACTTCGCAGCCTCGGTCAGCTTGATCGCCCGCGACGCGTTAGCAAGGTCGATCTCGCCCTTGCAGAACCGCTCGAAGCCACCGCCCGTTCCAGAGATGCCGACGGTGATCTTCGACCCTGGATTGCGACGCTCGAAGCGCTGGGCTGCGGCCTGGATGTACGGGCCGACCGTGCTTGAACCGTCGGCCGAGATCTGGCCCGATACCTGAGGCCCGGATGATTTCGCGGTCGCCGCGGCCGCGAGCACAAGCGCAAAGACAGCAGCAACCGCAAACAGGACCGAAGTCCCGTACGTCAGCTTTCTCATGCCCATTCCCTCCACTTTCGTAGGTTGAGTGCATTCTCGGCGGGCTCCTCGAACGGGTGGGTACCCGTGGGGTGAACGTCTTGGTGAAATCTGGTGAAGGTCATCAAGCAGCCGGCTTACCCCTGCAGCGCGGTTTGCGCGGCCTCGATCTGTTCGGGAGTGAGCGGAACGAAGAGGGAGGCCTTGGCCAGCCGCACCTCGTTGTCGAGCAGGAACTGGACGAAGGTGTCGACCTCGGGCTTCTCGAGCGAGCTCCTCTTCACGTAGACGAAGAGCGGCCGAGAGAGCGGTTTGTAGCTGCCGTTCTGCACGGTCGTTGCGCTCGGTGCAACGCACCCGTCACCGCCCTCCACCTCCAGGGCCTTGAGCTTCTGCGAGTTCGCCTCGAGGTAGGAGAGGCCGAGATAGCCGAGCGCGCCCTTCGTTCCCGACACGCCCTGGACGATGACGTTGTCGTCCTCGGTCGCGGTGTAGTCGGTGCGGCTGGCACCCTCCTCGCCGACGATCGCCTCGGTGAAGTAATCGAACGTGCCGGAGTCGGTCCCCGGCCCGTACAACGTGAGCTTCTCGGGCGGGAAGCTCGGGTCGACCTGCTTCCAGGTGCGGATCGTCGAGCGCGGCTCCCAGATCTTCTTGAGCTGGCCGACGGTCAAGCAATTCGCCCAGTCGTTCTTCGAGCTGACGACGACGGAGAGGCCGTCGTTCGCGACCTGCACCTCGGCGTATTCGATGTCTCGCTTCTCGCACGCTGCTTTCTCGTCGTCCTCGATCCTTCGCGAAGCGTTGGACAGGTCAGTCTCGCCACGGCAGAAGCGCTCGAACCCGCCCCCGGTGCCCGAGACGCCAACCGTCACCTTCACGCCGGGCTCCTCCTTGCGGAACCGCTCAGCGGCGACGGTCACGAGCGGGGCGACAGTGCTCGAGCCGTCGGCGCGGACGGTGCCGCTCAGGCCCGTTTCGTCGAACGCGCCAATGTCGGCCGGGCCGGTGTCCACCGGCTCGGCCTTGGGCCGCTCACGCCCACAGCCGGCTGCGGTGAACGCGAGCAGGAGGGCGGACAGAGCAAGCAGGGAGGGCCTGGCCATCCGCCCGAATTCTCAGCGCGGCGAGCGTCGCAATGGGGTTAGCGGATGGTGAAGATGTGGTGAACGAGGTCGCTAGGCGGCAGGAAAACGGCACCGCACGGTGAGCCCCTCTCCCGCTGCGCCCTCTGCCTCGACGGTCCCTCCCGCCGAGGTGACGACGTGCTTCACGATCGCGAGCCCGAGGCCGGTCCCTCTCGAGGCACGTGCCCGGTCGCTGCGATAGAAGCGCTCGAACAGCCGTGGCAGGTCTTCCTGGTCGACGCCCGTGCCGTCGTCGGACGCAGTGAGCACGACCTCGCCGTC
>JBKPFP010000332.1:0-14973 GCA_046744435.1 Actinomycetota bacterium
AAGCGGCTCGGCGACCCGCCCTGCGTCGAGCGCTTCTGGCTCTCGACCGGCTGCGCCCCGAGCCCGACTCCGGCCAGCGGATGGTCGCGGATCACCTTCGCCGTCTGTTCGACGCGCCGGGAGCGGTCGCTCGTCACTCGCCGGGTCGAGTGGTCCTCGATCGAGGCGGCTACGAGCCCTGCGCCTCCGAGCAAGACGACCGCGGCCGTGGCCGCCGCGACGAGCCGCAGGCTGCGGTCCCCGGCGAACGCGGCCAGCGCCAGCACGACGACGAAGAGGGCCACGAGGCTTGACTGCGAGTACGAGAAGAAGAGCCCGGCGAAGAGGAAGGCGACAAGGCCGAGCGCGAGCACGGGGTTGAGCCGCTTGCGTAGGACGAGCACGAGCACGACCACGATGCCGAGCACGACGTGGCGCCCGTAGAGGCTCGGGTCCCGGAAGAGCGAGGTGACGCGGAAGAACGAGCTGAAGGCGTTACCGACCTCGACGCTCGGGGAGAAGAAGAACAGCTCCCCCGTCGCGGCCTGCCAGATCCCGACCGCCGCGAAGACCGAGGCCAGCGCGATCGCGATCACCGCGAGGACGCGCAGCCGGGGCATGGGCGCGCGGCCGGCGACGGCGAGCAGCGCCGCGAAGGGGAGCAGGAAGAACGCGAGCGTGTTCGCGCCGGAGTCGACGTCGCTCGACCACGTGAGCGAGAGCCCCGCGAGCACGAAGAACGCGGCCGCTGGGATGGAGACGACGTACGGAAGCCGGTGGACCGGCGTGCCTCTCAGCACCATCCACGCGAACGCGAGCCCGGCGGCCCCGAGAACCCCGTAGAGCGGGAGCAGGCGTCCGAGCTGGCCCGACTCGGCGACGCCGACGTAGAAGCGGTTCGAGCGATCGAACTCGAGCGGCGGCCGAAAGGGCGCGGCCGCCAGGATCGCCGGGAGCATCGCCTTCGGCCAGCGCACGAAGAGCGCGGCGCCGATCGCCAGCGGCAGCAGGCCGGCGGCACCGAGCGCGACGAGGGCGCCGAAGACGCCGCCGTCGCCGGACGTGGACGCCACGAGCCCGGCCTCGCCCGCGGCCAGGAGCGCGAACCCGGCGAGCAGCACCCAACGCTCGACGGCGAGGACGGCGCAGGCGGCGCCGAGCCCGCCCACCACCGCCGCTACCTCGGCCCCCTCCATTGCCGCGAAACCGTAATGCGGTGACTAGCGGGCGGCTGCGAGGACCCGCCGGCCGAGGGCCCCGATCCGCTGCCGCTCGGCCGGGAGGTAGAAGCCGAGCAGGAGCAAGGCGAACGGGTAGACGAGCGCCACGGCGATGGCGGCGGGCAGGTTTACGTCGAGCAGCTTTCCGGCCACGGTCAGCGCGACTGCGGTCCCGGCCGCGAGCGCGAGGCGCCGCCACTGATACGGGACCGGAAAGACCCGCTGCGCGTTCCAGGTCATGAGCGCGAACATGGTCACGTAGGCCGCGAGCGTGGCCGACGCGGCTCCGACGATGCCGAAGGGCGGGATGAGGAGAATGTTCAGGAGCACGTTCAGCACCGCGGCCGCTCCCGTGATGAGGACATTTGGCCCCATCTTGCGGGCGCGTCCGATCGCGATCACGACGACGACATAGGCGCCGAAAGCGACGGCCGCGAACGACAGCGGCGCCACGACCCGCGATCCCTCGTAGAAGTCCGGTGGGCCGAGCAGCCGCACGAGCCAGGGCGAAAGCAGCCCGAGCGTGAGCGCGGCCCAGCTGCCGACGAGCACGACGTACGTGAGCACGAAGCCGTACGTGCGCCGCGCCTCGTCGTCGTCCCGGATCGAGTACGCGAAGGCGGGCCAGGCGAGCCGGAAGGCCCAGAGCAGGAAGACGAGAGCCGCCGCGATCCGCACGCCTAGTGCGTAGCGGCCGACGTCGGCCGCGCCCGAGAGTCTGACCAGGAAGAAGCGGTCGTTGAAGTCGATCGCGGACACAGCGACCGCCGAGGGCACGAACGGCCAGCCGAACGCGACCATGCGCCGGAAGAGCCCACCGTCGAACTCGAGGCCGAGCGTGTAGCGCCGGTAGGCGAGCAGCGCGACCCAGACGGCGAGCGTGCCGCTGAAGTTGCCGACGATCACGCCGATCGGGCCCTTGTCGAGCACGACGACGAGCAGCACGGTCACCGCGATCGTCAGCACGATGTTCGCGAGGCTCGCCACGCTGAAGCTGACCGAGCGCTCCTCCACGCGGAAGAGCGCCGTCAGCTGGTCGTAGTTCATCGTCGCCCAGAGGCCGACGAACGCGGCCCGTACGAGGTCGGCGTGCTCGCCCGTGTCGAACAGCCCGCTTGAGATCGGCTCTGCCAAGGCGAGGCCGGCGAGCAGCGCCGCCGTCGCGGCCGTCATCGTCGACCAGAACGACGTCCGCACGATGCGTCGCCGGTAGCCAGGCTCGTCCGAGTCGAAGTAGAAGCGGAAGAACGCGTTCTGGATCCCGGCCCGGAGCAGCGTGAAGGTGATGGCCGTCAACGCGACGAGCGTCTCGATCGTCCCGTAGTCGCTGGGGGAGAGGTAGTGCAGGTAGAGCGGAAGCAGCAGGACGGCCAGCAGGCGCTGGATGAGCCCGCCCACGCCGTAGATCGCCGAGTGCCGGACGAGCCGCTTGATCTGCTGGGCTAGTGGCACCTCACAAGCGAGCGTAGAGGTCGAGCAGGCGGTCGGTCATGCGCTCGACGTCGTGCACCTCTTCGACGTAGGCGCGGCCGGCCGCGCCCACGCGTTTGCGCTCCTCGAGCGACTCGACGAGCGGTCGCAGCCGTTCGACGAGGTCGTCCTTCGTCGCGCGCACGATCGGCACCTTCAGGCCGAAGTGCTCCTCGGTCTGCCGCACGGCGTCCTCGTCGAGCGACGTGACGACCGGCTTGCCGAGCGCCATGCCCTCGATCGAGAGGATCCCGTGCCAGTCGCGCAGCACCTGGTCGACGACGATGTCGGCCTGCTTGTAGCGCTCGACGGCCTCCTCGTTGCGGACGCCGTGCACGACGTCGAGGTCGACCGGCAGCTGCTTGCAGGCCTCGACGACGTACTGCGTGCCCTTCTTCTCGAGGTTCGAGGGCGCGTGGACGACGCGGACGCGCTCGCGCTCGACCGGCGGCACCGGCTGGTAGCGGTCGAGCTCGATCCCGGGCGGGATCACCTCCGCGTCGAACGGGATGAAGTTCAGCGCCGCGAACGAGCCGACAACGCGCGCGTCCGCCTTCAGCCCGTAGAGCAGCTGCTCCTTCGGGCGTTCGCGGATGTCCGCGCCCAGGAAGTGGAACAGCGACTTGCGCCGCGTCGCGCGCAGGATCGGGAACTGGAGCTTCTTCGGGACGAGCGTCAGCCCGAAGTAGAAGTGGAAGATGTCCGTCTGCGGGAGGAGCCGCGCGAGCGCCTTCCACTGCACGGCCTGCTGGCGGAGGAGGCCCGACTGTGGGCGCTTCAGGTTCCAGTCGGCCTGATCCGGGCGGAACGGCTGCGTGTTGAAGACGACCAGCCGTGCGTCGACGCCGCGCCGCCGCAGCGCCTGCACGTTCGTCCAGCCGACCCCGGCCAGGTTGACCGGGCAATGTGTCACACGGAGTGCCATCTGTCAGCCGGTACGAAACAGGAACGCGAGCCGGTTCCAGCGCGCGATCTCGCAGCCGTTCGTGCGGTTGAAGGTCGCCCGCACCCGGCGTCCGCGGAAGAAGCCGCGCACCTCGGCGGTCTGCGGGCCGCCGTAGATCTCGGCGCAGGCCACGTCCTTCGGGGTCGGAGCGAACGGCCTTGCCAGCCGCGCCAGACGTGTACACGCGCGCGCCCGACCGGGCAGCGTGCCTGCAGGCGGCGCGCAGGCCAGAGTCCAGACGCGAGCAGGGCCCCCGCCCGGCGAGACTTCGATCAAGAGCGAGGTGCGTGTTGTCGCCGTCGCCGCTCGCTTCGTCGAAGGCGACGGCTCGAGGCGGGCGCAACCGGCTGCCAGCATCGCCACGACGCTTACGACGAGCGCGATGCGCAACGAATCAGGCAGTCGAGGCCGCGTACAGCAGCGAGTAGCCCTCGAGCAGGAAGGGCGTGCGATCGACGAGGTGGGGAATCTCTTCCGGGCGATAGACGCCCTCCTCGGTCACGATCTCCGTGATCAGCTCGGGCGGCGTCAGCTCGAACAGGTCGCGCTCGCCGGGGCCGGCCTCGGGCGCCTCGGAGGCGTCGATGGGGGCGAGCTTGACGATCTCGGAGGCGACGACGGTCGGGATCCCGTGCTCGACGGCTGCGCGGGCCAGCGCCGTGGTGCCGGTCTTGTTGCACAGCGTTCCGTCGCGGAAGACGGTGTCTGCACCGACGAGCAGCAATCCGGCGCCGGCCAGCGCCTCTGGCGCCCGGTCGTCCTCGACGAGTTCGACCTCGAGCCCCTCGGAGCGCAGGTCCTCCGCGAAGGCCCGGCCCTCGCCGATCGGCTCGGACACGGTGCAGATCACACGGGCGGGCGAGTGGTGGACGAGCGCCTCGCGGACGGTCGCCGACGCGGAGTGCGTCGCGACGACCGCGCCGTTGACCCGCTCGTTGAGCTGGATCGCGATCGATGCCGCAGCGCGGATTCGGCTGTCGAGGATGCCGGCGCCCTCCTCGCGGATCAGGCGGCGGAGCTCGTCGACGTCGAGGTGGCGCCAGCCGTTCGCGGCGGCGAGCACGCGTCCGGCCGCACCGGGGATCGCGCCCATACGTGGACGGCTCTCGGCGAGTTGCCGCGCCGCGTCGACCAGTCGATCGAGCAACGTCTCGCACGAGGCCACCGGCTCCTCGGCGACGGCGAGCAGCGCTTCGACCGTGCGTCGCGCCATCCAGCTCGCACCGTGCTCGCGGTCGGCGCGAAGTTCCTCCACCCGGGCGGCGAGATCGGGCATCGCGCACATCTTACGCGCAATGGTGGGCACTAGCAGGAGGTTTTTCGGCGGTAGGCTTTGGCGCGGTGTCCGCGACCGAACGGGAATTGCTGCCGACCGCGCTCCCTGACGAGGTTGCGAAGCCCGGAATCTCGCTCTCGATCGTGGTCCCGGTTTACAACGAGGCGGGGAGCATCGCCGAGCTCTATAGGCGGACGATTGCCGCGCTGGAGCCCACCGGACACGCTTTCGAGCTGATCTTCGTCGACGACGGCTCCACCGACACGACGTTCGCGGAGCTGGAGCGCTTGCACGCCGCCGACGATCGCGTCCGAGCGGTTCGCTTCAAGCGCAACTTCGGCCAGCACTCGGCGATGCACGCCGGCCTCGTCCGCGGCCGCGGCGAGATCCTCGTGACGATGGACGGCGACCTGCAGAACGCTCCGGAGGACATCCCGCAGCTCGTCGCAGGGGTCCTGGCGGGCTCGGACGTGGCGAGCGGGACGCGCACGGCGCGCCGGGACTCCTGGGGCAGGACGATTCCCTCGCGGGTGATCAACGGCATGCTGAGACGCTTCACGGGCGTCGACATCTCCGATTTCGGCTGCGCGTTCAACGCGTACCGGCGCAGCGCGGTCGAGCCGATGCTCGGCGCGATCGGCAAGCAGAAGTTCACGAAGGCGCTCGTGCTGTCGGGCGGCGCGAGCGTCGTCGAGGTGCCCGTCGCGCACGCGCCGCGCGCCGGCCGCTCACGCTACTCGCCGCTGCGGCTGACGAGGCTCGCCCTGCATGTACTCGCCGGGTTCTGGCCGCAGCCGATCCAGTGGATCGGGATCGCGCTCGGCGTCCTCTGCACGACCGCGGCGCTCGTCCTCGGGGCCTACGGCGTCGGCTACTGGATCGACAGGGGCGACTTCCCCGGGCCGCTCTTCGGCGGGGTCGGGGTCATCTTCGTCCTCGGCATGCAGGGGTTCATCCTGGCGCTGATCGGCGAGTACCTCGGCCGCATCCAGCGCGAGGTCGAGGGCAGGCCGCTCTACACGATCGACAAGGAGCTCTGACCAGCCTCAGCCCGGGACGGGCCCGTGCCGCAGCCTGCGCAGGGCGAGGCCGTCCACGAGTCGGGGCTCGTGGTGCCGGCGGTAGCAGGAGCCGTGCGAGTCGTTCTCGACCGCCTCGATCGCCTTGCTGACCAGCGGCAGGCTCGCCTTCGGACGGTGGTCGACGTAGTAGAGGCCCGACTGCCAGCCGCCCAGGTCGGGCTCGTCGCGCACGTGGAAGATGAGGAGCATCTCGACGCGGGGCTGGCAGGCGGCCAGCGCGAGGGCGCGGCTGTAGTAGCGCCCTTGGAGGTCCGCCGAGACCGGCCGCGTCACCGGCAGCTCGCTACCGCTGTAGAGGACTTTGTGCTGCGTCGGGATCCTGGAGTCGATCCCGTACTCGTCGTAGACGATCGGCAGCGTCCAGCCCGGCTGCGCGGTGCCCTCGAACGCCCGCCCGAGGAGTCGCGCGAGCTTGTCGTAGTCGCCGAGACCGATGGTGGTCGACCGCGGCTGGTGCCGGAACTCGGGCTCCTGGCTCGAGTGGTCGCCGTATGGATGGTGGGCGAACACGTCCATGACCGGACGCTGACGCCTGCTGCGCCGGTAGGCGCGACCGAGCTCCCGGATGAAGCGCGTCGGCGAGTGCGTCTGGCGCACCGAGCGTGGGTTGTCCTCGCCTCGGGCGGCGAGCGCTCCGCCGATCACCCTGATTCCCGGGTCGATCGCCTTCAGCGCGTCGTACGTCGCAGCGAGCAGCGCGAGGTACGCGCGCGGCGCCGCGCTCCGGCCGCGGCGGTCGAACTGCGGCATCCAGAAGCGGTTCGCGTTCGGCTCGTTGCCGACGACGAAGTCCCTGACGGAGGGGTAGCGCCTCGCGAGCGCGGTCGCGTAGGCGGCGAACTGCGCGCGCCCGGCCGGCGTGCGCGGAGCCGTCTTTCCGCCCCAAGGGCGCACCTGGAAGAGCAGACGCGTGCCACTCTGCCGCGCGGCCGCCACGGCGCTGTCGAGCGGCCGGAGGTCGTCGCTCGACGGCTCGGCTTGGCCGGGGCTCCAGATGACGGTCAGGCGGACGGCCCGCAACCCCGCGGCGCGCGCGAGGTTCAGCTCGGTCTTGGCCTTGACGAGGTCGGGGACGAGGGAGGCGTCGTCGGCCGTGCCGACGAATAGCCCCGGCGCGGGCAGAGCCGCAGGTGCCGTGAACAGAGTCGCTGCGACGGCAGCGATGAGTGATGCCGCAGATCTCGCCAGGGGGGACCCTTCCTCTTCATCTCGTTATGACAGGGAGCAGGGCTCGGTGCAAGGGGGTGCGAAGGGGTAGATAGGCTTCGCCGTCGTGCCGCGGCCCAAGCGCGTGCTGGTGACCGGAGGGGCGGGCTTCATCCCGTCCAACTTCGTGCGCCACATCCTCCAGGCGACGCCATACGAGGTCGTCTCCTTGGACGCGCTCACGTACGCGGGCAGCCTCGACAACCTCGCCGCGGTCTCGAGCCACGAGCGGCACTCGTTCGTGCACGGCGACATCCGCGATCCCGACCTCGTCCGCAAGGTCGTGGCGGACATCGACGTGATCGTGAACGCGGCTGCCGAGTCGCACGTCGAGAAGTCGATCGAGGAGGGCGCGACCGAGTTCGTGACGACGAACGTCGAGGGCACGCAGATCCTGCTCGACGCGGTCCGGGAGACCCCCGTCGAGCGCTTCATCCTCTTCTCGTCCAGCGAGGTCTACGGCACCGCCGAGTACGCGCCGATGGACGAGCAGCACCCGCTGAACCCGCGCAGCCCGTACGCGGCGACGAAGGCGGGCGCCGACCGGCTTGCGTACGCCTACCACGTCACCTACGGGCTGCCTGTGGTGATCGTGCGGCCGTTCAACAACTACGGCCCGGCGCAGCATCCCGAGAAGGTGATCCCGCGCTTCATCACGCAGGCGCTCGACGACGAGCCGCTGACGATCCACGGCGACGGTCACGCGAGTCGCGACTGGCTCTACGTCGACGACGACGCCGAGGCGATCGAGGCGGTGATCGCCGCCGACCACGACCTGGTCGTGGGCGAGGTGATCAACGTCGCGACGGGGATCGACATCTCGGTCTGCGACATTGCCGAGGCCGTCCTCGAGCTGCTCGGCAAGCCGCCCGAGCTGAAGGCGCACGTCGAGGAGCGACCGGGGCAGGTCGACCGCCACATCGGCTCGACCGAGAAAGCTGAGCGGCTGCTCGGCTGGAAGGCACGCACGTCGTTCGAGGACGGCCTCGAGAAGACCATCGCGTGGTATCGCGACAATGAGGCCTGGTGGAGGGCTCCGGAGCGCCGCCCGGCAAACGTCTTCTCGTCCTAGGGGCCGGGCCGGCCCAGCTCGGGCTCTTGCAGGCTGCCCGCGAGCGCGGGCTCTTCGTGATCGCGCTCGACCGCGATCCCGCTGCGCCGGGCCTCCAGTACGCAGACCGGCGGGCGATCATCTCGACCGAGGACGAGCGCGGGATCCAGCGCCTCGCCGAGGCCGAGCGCATCGACGGCGTGATCGCGCCCGGGATCGACTGGCCCGTCGCGATCGCGGCTCGCGTGGCGGAGAAGCTGCGCCTGCCGCACGCGATCGATCCGGCGACGGCCGTGCTCGCGACCTCGAAGCTGCGCCAGCGGGAGCGGCTGGACGAGGCCGCCGTGCCGCAGCCGGCCTGGAAGCTCGTCGGCGAGCCCGACGCGGAGCTCGGCTTTCCCTGCGTCGTCAAGGCTCCCGACCGGCAGGGCCAGAAGGGGTTGACGCTCGTGCGGGAAGAAGGACAGCTGCGCGGGGCCGTCGAGAACGCGATCGCCGAGTCGCGGGCGGGGCTGGCGTTGATCGAGGAGCTCGTGGACGGGCCCGAGGTGACGGTGAACGCCTTCTCGGTGCGGCGTGAGCTCCACCCGCTGACGGTGACTGACCGGCTGACTGCAGATCCGCCTGCGTTCGGCGTCGCGCTTGCTCATGTATGGCCCGCCGAAGCCGCTGGGGAGAGCGCGGTCGAGGTCGCCCGCCGCGCGGCCGAGGCGCTCGGCATCGAGCACGGGCCGACCTACACGCAGCTCCGCATCGGCCCCGACGGGCCCCGCGTGATGGAGCTCGCGGCCAGGCTCGGCGGCGGCCACGACGCGGAGCTCGTGCACGCCGCGCTCGGGGTCGACCTCAACGCGCTCGCGATCGACGCGGCACTCGGCGAGTCGATCTGGTCCGCGGCTCTACGCGCGGAGCCGCTGGTCGGCGGCGCGGTCGTCCGCTTCCTCGTCCCGCCCGAAGGGGTACTGCAGGAGGTCTCCGGCACGGACGAGGCGCGGGCGGTCGACGGCATCGAGGACGTGCGCGTCTACCGCGAGCCCGGCCACGCCTTCGGGCCGTTTCGCCGGGGCGCCGACCGAGCAGGCGCGGTGCTTGCCGTCGGCGACAGCCGCGACGAAGCGCTCGAACGGGCGGATCGCGCGGTCTCTCTCATACGCTTCCAGGTCAGTGGCGCAAGAGCTCTCGTCTGAGAAAAGGAAGACGATGCTCGGCTTCCAGCCGCCGGCGATCGACGACGAGGAGATCGAGGCCGTCGCCGAGACCCTGCGCTCGGGCTGGCTGACGACCGGGCCGAAGACCGCCGAGCTCGAGCGGCAGTTCGCCGAGTACGTCGGCGCCGAGCACGTGCTCGCCGTCGCCTCGGGCACGGCTGCGCTCCACCTCTCGGTGCTCGCGCTTGGCGTCGGGCCCTGCGACGAGGTCATCACGAGCACGATCACGTGGCCCGCGACCGCGAACGTCATCGTCCACGCGGGGGCGACCCCCGTCTTCGCCGATGTGCGCGAGCCCGACCTGAACGTCGACCCGGCCCACGTCGCCGAGCTGGTCACGGAACGGACGAAGGCACTGATCCCCGTGCACCTGGCGGGCCAGCCGGCCGACCTGGACCCGCTCCTCGAGCTCGGAATCCCGATCGTCGAGGACGCGGCCCACGCGGCGGAGAGCTACTACCGCGACCGCAAGATCGGCACGATCTCGGAGCTGACCTGCTTCTCGCTCTATGCGACGAAGAACATCGCCGCCGGCGAGGGCGGTCTCATCTCGACGAACAGCGCGGAGCTCGCGGAGGCGATCGAGAACCTCCGGATCATGCGGCGTGCCACCGGCTCCCTCTACGACATCGTCGTCCCCGGCTACAAGGCGAACCTCTCGGACGTGCTGGCGTCGATCGCCCTCGTCCAGCTGGGTAAGGTCGAGCGGCACCGCGAGATCCGCGAGCGCCAGTTCGCGGCCTACGACGCGGCGCTCGCCGACCTCGACGGCCTCGAGACGCTGGCCCGCGACCCGCGCGACACGCATGCGCTCCACCTCTACGTGGTGCGTGTCGACCCGGAGCGGGCCGGAGGCACGCGCGACGAGTACCGAGCCCGCCTCGCTGAGGAGAACATCGCCACGAGCATCCACTTCCTGCCGGTGCACAGGCTGACCGCGTACCGGGAGCGGTTCCCCGACCAGCCGCCGCTGCCCGTCGCCGAGCGGGCGGGCGACGAGATCTTCTCGCTGCCGCTCTCGCCGGCGCACTCGGACGAGGACATCGGCGACGCGGTCGCTGCCCTCCGCCGCGTCCATGCCTCGCTGAGCGCATGAGCCGCAGGCTCCGGGTCGCCCTGACGCTCGTCGTCACGGGCCTCTGCACCGCGTACCTCGTCTGGAAGATCGACCTCGGGCAGACCCTCGAGGTGCTCGCCGACGCCGACGCGGGCTGGTTCCTGCTCGCGATCGCCCTGATGACGGTGACGCTGTGGCCGATGGCGTGGCGCTGGCAGTGGCTGCTGCGGGCGCGCGGCGTCGAGGACCGGCTCAGCTGGCTGACTCGCGCGTACTTCGTCTCCTATGCGGCCGGGCAGATCCTCCCGACCTCCGTCGGCGGCGACGCGGTGCGCATCTTCGAGACCGCCAGGCGTCATCCGAGCCACACCGGCACGGCCGCAGCGTCTGTGCTGCTCGAGCGTGCGCTCGGCGGAGCAGCCACGCTGGCGCTCGCGGCGGTCGGCTTCCTGCTCGCGGTCGGCGAGTACGACGTCGGCGCCTACCTCTGGATCGAGGGCGTCTTCGTCGTCGGGACGATCGTCGCCGGCGTGCTCGTGTTCTCGCGGCGGGCGCGCCCGCTGCTCGCCCGCTTCCGGCCGCTGCTCGCGGCTGTCCGGCTCGACCGGATCGCGAGAGAGGTCTACTCCGCGCTTCACGCCTACCGGCGCCATGCGGGGCTGCTCGTTGCGGTCTTCGCGCTGACGCTCGCGATCCAGGCCGTGCGTGTGCTCGCGATCTGGGCGAGCGGGAAGGCGGTCGGGATCGACCTCTCCGCGCGCCCGTACTACGTCATGGGCCCGCTGCTCTTCCTCGTCATGCTCATCCCCTTCACGATCAACGGCTTCGCGGTGCGCGAGTCGTTCTTCGTCAGCTTCCTCGGCAACCTCGGCGTCGGCGCCGACGAGGCCTTCGCGGCGGGGTTCCTCTTCTTCCTCGTCACGATCGCTATGTCGATCCCCGGCGGCGTGATCCTCGCTTGGGAGGGCCTGCGTGGCCCCGGGCGCGCGCGCGTCGACCATGGGTAGGGCCGCCCTGCTCGCAGTCCTCGCGCTGGCGGCCACGGGCTGCGGCGGAGACGACGAGAAGAGCTCCGCGCGCTTCGGCGAGACGCAGGAGCTCGGCGAGACGAGGCAGGTCGAGGTCACGTTCGAGAGCCACGGCGCGAGGCTGGCCGGGACGCTGAAGGTGCCGAGCGCGGAAGGCGAGCATCCGGCGCTCGTCTGGGTGCACGGAAGCGGGGAGGAGGCCCGCGACACGGTCGCGCCGTACTACACCGATCTGCTCGACCCGCGGTTGGCCGTCCTCGTCTTCGACAAGCGCGGGGTCGGCAGGTCGCAGGGGCGGTGCTGCCCGCTCGACTTCGAGCTGCTCGCGGACGACGTGCTCGCGGCCGTCGACGCTCTGCGCTCGCGGGACGACATCGACGACGACGCCGTCGGCCTACTAGGGCTCAGCCAGGGCGGCTGGATCATCCCGGTCGCCGCGACGAAGTCCGACGACGTCTCCTTCGCCGTCGTCCTGTCGGGCTCGGCGGTCAGCGTCGGCGAAGAAAGGCTCTACAGCGACCTGACCGGCGACGTCGGCTGCACGCCGGACAATCCGCGCGCGCTCGTTTCGAGGCTGGTCAGGGAGGCCAAGCCCTCCGAGTTCGACCCTCGTCCGTACCTCGCGCGCCTCGACATCCCGGTGCTTTGGCTCTACGGCGCGAACGACATGAGCCAGCCCGTCGAGAAGGACCTGACCGTTCTCCGCCCGCTGCAGCGTGCCGGCAAGGAGTTCGCCATCGTCGACTTTCCCGACACCGACCACGGCCTGCAGCAATGCGGCGGGGGTTCCTTCGTCCCGGAGCTGCAGAGCACGTTGCACGTCTGGCTGCGCGACCACGTGGACGGCTGGCTGCGCGACCCCGTGGATTGATGGCCGCCGTCTCCGTCGTCGTCGTCACGTACAACGCGCTCCCGCTGCTCGAGCGGAGCCTCGAGAGCGTGCGGGGCCACGAGACGATCGTCGTCGACCACGGCTCGAGCGACGGCACGGTCGACTTCGTGCGCGAGCGCTTCCCGGACGCGCGCGTGATCGAGCAGGAGAACCTCGGCTTCGGCGCCGGCAACAACACGGGGATGCGGGCCGCCGCCGGCGACTACTTACTGCTCCTCAACGCCGACGCCTGGGTGCTCGGCGACGGCATCGAGCGCCTCGTCGAGTTCGCCGAAGCCAACCCTGACGCGGCCGTCGTCGGCCCGAAGCTGCTCAACCCGGACGGCACGCTCCAGCGCTCGGTGCGCGGCTACCCGAGCACGTGGCGGATCGCGACCGAGTACCTGTTCCTACGCAAGCTCGCGCCGCGCTCGCGGCTCTTCAACGCCTTCTACGGCGCCGGCTTCGACCACGAGTCGGTGCGCGAGGCCGAGTTCCTCGGCGGCGCCTGCCTGCTCGTCCGGCGCGCGGCCTTCGAGCGAGTCGGCGGCTTCGACGAGGACTTCTTCATGATGAGCGAGGAGGTCGACTGGTGCTACCGCTTCCGGCAAGCCGGCTGGAAGGTGCTCTTTTACCCCGGCGCCGATGTCGTCCACGTGCTCACCTCCTCGGCCAATCCGGCGATGTTCAGGCACCTCGTGCGCGGTCACCTGCGCTTCCTGGCCAAGCACCGCGGGGCGCGCGAGGCCGAGCGCGCACGCCGGCTGATGCTCGTCGCGCTGGGGCTGCGCGGGCGCGTCTTCCGCGGGGAGCGCGGCCGCGCCTACCGCGAGACGGCACGGTGGCTGCGCTCGGGCGGCGTCGCGTCGCTCCTAGAATCGCGCGAGTGACGGCTTTCGTCCTCGACGCCGGCTGGGTCAACGGCCTGGCCGCGATTCGCCTACTCGGCCGAGCGGGCATCCGCGTCCACGCGGTCGACCACCGCGCCGGGGCCCTCGGCTTCCGTTCACGGTACGCGCATCCGGTCCCGTGTCCCGACCCTGCCGTCGACGAGGCGGCCTTCGTCGAGTGCCTGGCGGGAATCGGCGAGACAGGCGTCCTCTTCCCGACGCACGACCCGCCGCTGAACGCGGTCGCACGCCACCGCGACCGGCTCGAGGGCTTCCTCTTTCCGTTCCCGGACTGGAGCGTGCTGGAGCGGATCCAGGACAAGCGCGGCCAGCTGGAGACGGCTGCCGCGGTCGGTGTGGACGCGCCCGAGACCCGCTACCCGTCATCTGCCTACGAGGCGAGGGCCGGGGGCGACGAGCTCGGCTATCCGTTGCTGGTCAAGCCGCGTCACCCGGTCGGCTTCAAGCGGCGCTTCGGCAAGCAGGCCTTCCGCTGCGAGACCGCCGCCGAGCTCGAGACGGCCTACGTCGACGCCGAGGCCTTCGAGCCGATGGTGCAGGAGCTCGTCCCGGGCGGAGACGACGAGCTCTACAGCCTCGGCTCGTACCTGCGCCGCGACGGCGAGCCGCTCGGGCTCTTCTGCGGGCGCAAGCTGCGCCAGACGCCGCCCGGGATCGGCACCTGCCGCGTGGGCGAGGCCGTCTGGGTGCAGGAGGTCGTCGACGCGGGCCTGCGCCTGCTGCGGGCGCTCGAGTTCCACGGCATCTCGCAGGTCGAGCTCAAGCGCGACCCGCGCGACGGGCGCTTCAAGCTGATGGAGGTCAACCCGCGGCTCTGGCAATGGCACGGGCTCGCGGCCGCGTGCGGCGTCGACCTCCCCGTCATCGCCTACCGCGACCTGACCGGCGAGGCAGTCGCGCCTGCCGCCATGAACGGCAACGGCCGCCGCTGGGCGATCACGCTGCTGCCTGGAGAGCGGCCGGCGCTCCAGCGCCCGCCCTACGTCGATGCGGTGTTCGCCCTCGACGATCCCAAGCCCGGGCTTGTGCACACGGCAAGGGTGGTGAGGGGCGTGCTGCTGTGATCCCGGAGACGGTCGAGCGGCGGGCGCGCTGGGTCCTCGACACGATCGGCGCCCGGGATGTCGGGCTCGGCGACGACCTCCCCTACCGCGAAGAGGCCTGGGCTCAGGTCGAGCGCGGGGAGCATCCCGATGGCGACGACCTCGCCGAGGCGTTCTTCCACCTCGCCAGGGTCGAGGAGCGCAACGGTGCGCGCGACGAGCACGATCGCTTTCGCGCCACGGCCTCATCGCTCGACCCACTGGATCCGCCGCTCGATCGTCTCCGACGCGGTCTCAAGCTCGACGCTCCGCGCTGGGCGGGCGCCCGCTTCGCCGTGGCGCTCACGCACGACGTCGACACGCCGTTGAAATGGACGCGCAAGGGCGTGCTCGGAGCTGCGGCGCGCGCGAAGGCGGCGGTGGTCGCGCGACGGCTGCGGGCCGCCGCACGGGAGGCGCGCGGGCTGGCGACGGTTCCTCTGCACCGGGTCAGGCGCTCCGATCCCTACTGGAGCTTCGAGCGCATCCTCCGCGACGAACGGCGTTTCGGGGCGGCTTCGACCTTCTTCGTCATGGCCGCGCACAGCCACCCGCTCGACGGCCCCGCGGCGGAGACCTACGAGCG
>JBKPFP010000094.1:0-5690 GCA_046744435.1 Actinomycetota bacterium
ATCGGCGAGGCGGCGGACGGGGCGAGCGCGGTGGCCCTGGCGGAGCGGCGCAAGCCCGACGTCGTGATCATGGACGTGCGCATGCCCGGCATGGACGGGCTCGAGGCGACGAAGCTGCTGAACGAGAAGGCGCCCGACGTCGCCGTCCTCATCTTCACCGCGTTCAGCGAGCGGAGCCTGCTCGGCCGCGGGCTCGAGTCCGGGGCGAAGGGCTACATCCTCAAGGAGGCGCCGCACCAGACGCTCCTGCGCGCGATCGAGAAGGTAGTCGCCGGCGAGGGCTACGTCGATCCCGCTCTGATGCCCGCGTTCCTGCCCGGCAAGGGCGAGGACATGCTCACGGGCCGCGAGCGCGAGATCCTCCAGCTGCTCGCCGACGGCATGTCCAACGCCGACGTGGCGGGAAAGCTCTTCATCAGCCAGGAGACGGTGAAGAGCCACGTGCGGCACATCCTCACGAAGCTCGAGGCGGACACCCGCACGCATGCGGTTGCAATTGCGCTTCGTGAAGCGATCATCGACTAGAGCAGGAGTCCCCGTCGGCGGGGTCATCGTGGGAGCGGCAGTTGCTGTCGTCGGGCTTGCGCTGGAGGTCGAATGGCTCGCTCTCCTGGGGCTGATCGCTGCCGTCGCCGCCGCCGGCGCATTGGCGTTCTCGCTCCTCGCCACAGAGCGGCGCCGTGACGAGGAGATCAACGAGGAGCTCGAGCGACTCGCTGCGGAGCACGCGCGCCTCTCCGATCAGTTGATCACCGCCGAGCAGGAGGAGCGGCGGCGGCTCGCCCTCTTCCTCCACGACGGGCCGGTGCAGTCGCTGTCCGGGATCGCGCTGATGCTCGACGCGGTCAAGGCGGCGGTCGAGAGCGATCGCCCCCAGGACGCGAGGGAGGTCCTCGGCTCGGCGCTCGAGAAGCAGCGCGAGACGATCCGTTCGCTGCGGGACCTCTCCTTCGAGCTGGAGCCGGTCGTCCTGCGCGACCAGGGCTTCAGTCCGGCCGTGCGGGCGCTCGCCGATCAGCTCGGCATGGCGAACCAGCTCGAGATCTCGCTCGACGTCGACGTCGCCGACACGCTCGAGCAGCGCGCGCAGGTAGCGATCTACCAGATCATCCGCGAGACCATGCACCAGGCGATTCGGCGCGGCCCGCCGACGAAGATCTCCGTTCGCGTCGCCGAGTCGTCGGACGGCGGCGTGGAGACCGTGATCGCGGACAACGGCGCCGGCGAGCGCCGGCGGGCGAGCTTCGACGAGATCGCGGAGCGCGCGCGTTCGCTGGGCGGGCAGCTCACAGTCGACCCGGGCGAGGACGGAGGGACTGCGGTCCGCGTCGCGTTCCCGCCCTACACGGTACGCCGCTAAGCTCCCCGCCGATGAGCGAGCAGGCTCAGCCGCAGAACGAGCAGCCGTCGGCGCAGCAGCAGGAGCACTTGCTCTTCGTCTCCAAGCCGACTGGCTACGAGCTCGTCGAGCGCCCGGGCGAGCCGCCAGCTGTCGGCTCGCTCGTCGAGCTGGACGGGCAGGAGGGCCGCTGGCTCGTCTCGCGCATCAGCCTCTCGCCGCTGCCGCAGGACCGGCGTCGCTGCGCCTATTTGCAGCCGACCCCTAGCTAGGTCCCGGCCCACGGGGCCGGGACTCGCCGAAAGTGCAAAGCACTTGCGGCGACTGAAAGCTCGCGTCGCTCGATGCCGTGCGCCCTGACGCGCGCGAAGTTGGGGCATTTGCAGTGCCGCCAGCATTCATGGCGGCCCGATCGACAGCGCCACATCTCGTCGCCAATGCCTAGCTAAGGGCCTCGTCCGCGGCGATGCGCCCGAAGACGAGCGCGGCCGCGAGCCCGCTCGACCAGCCGCCGTTCGAGATCCCGCCCACGTCGGCGCCGGCCGCGTACAGGCCTTCGAGCGGCGAGCCGTCCTCGGCCAGGGTGCGGGCCCGCTTGTCGGTCGCGAGCCCGCCGAGCGTCTGTGTCACGCTCGCCTGAACGAGAACCGAGACGCGATCGCCCTCGTGGCGAACCGTCGCCCCCGCGGCGCGTGCGGCCTCGATCATCTGCGCAACCGTCTGCCCTCGGACACGCTGCCGTTGCGCCGAGCTCTCGACGACGTACCAGGCGCGCCCGCCGGGCCAGCGGGCGATCGCCTGGACGAGGTCGGTCTCCGACCAGTCGGGAGGCCCGTCGAACAACTCCTTGCCATCTTCCGAGATGACCGTGGCGAAGCGTCCGTAGAGCTGTGCGAGCCGGACGAAGTCCTCTTCTGCGATCTCGTCGAGCGGCGCCGGCATCGCGCGCCCGTAGAACTCGCCGGGGTCGCCGGCAGTGGCCGCTCCGCGGGCCCGAGCGAGGTCGAGGCCGTCACCCTCGCTCCAGCGGTTCGCCCGCAGGAGCAACCCGCGCTCCCGTGCGAGCCGCCCCGGGAAGCCACCCGTCGCCAGCACCGTCTTCACGGGGTCAGACCCCGTAAAGGAAGTGTTAAGGCTGACCGGGCCGGCGGCACGGAGGAGCGCGTCGCGCAGGCTCCGGGGGTCGAAGCGCATGCCGACCGTGCGCGGGTTCCCCGTGGCTCGAGCGACGACCCGGGCGCCGAGCGACTCGAGCCAGGCGATGCCCTCGTCGAGGCGCTCGACGATCTCTCTCTGGAGCTCGGGATCCCCTTCTGGGCACTCGGCGCGAAAGGCGTCGAGCGTGCGGTACCGCCAGACGACGCCGCTCGAGAGCACCATCGAGCCTCCCGCCCGGTCGCCCTTCTCGAAGACGGCGGGCTCAGCGCCCAGCTCCCGCGCGCGCGCGGCGGCGGCGAGCCCCGCCATCCCCGCCCCTGCGACGACGATGTCTATTTCAGCGCGAAGGTCGGCTTGTGCTCGACGTACTCGATCTTCACGTGCTCGGGCCCCCAGAGGAAGACGGCGCGCGTGTTCGGGGCATCGACGACGTCCGCGACCTCGATCCCACGCCGCCGGGCCTCGTCCAGGTGGTCGTCGGCCGACTCGACCAGGACCGCGAGGTGGTTGAGCAGCGGCCGCTCCGGGTTGCCCGGGTCGCCCTCGTGGAACTCGACCCAGGCGCCTCCGACCTCTACTCGCCGGTCGGCGGCCGGCGCGAAGCCGAGCGCCTCGTACTGCCGGGCGGTCTCCTCGGGCGCCGCCGAGAAGAGCGCGACGTGGTCGATGTCGTACTCCGCGTCAGGCTCGGACTGGACGAGCCCCAGCCGCAACCCCTCGGCGACGTCGAAGTACGCCGCCCCGTCGGCCCGGTCGACATCGACTTCCGAGAGCTCCAAGAGCGCCCCGTCGAGGTCGCTGACCCGCAGCGCCACGTGCTTCAGCGCACCCTGCTCGCGCGGGCCCTCCTCGACGAACAGGGTCAGCTTCCCGCGCAGCGCGTCCCAACCGATCAGCGTGAACTTGTCCGTCCGCTCGATGACGTGCATTCCGAGCCGCTGCGTCAGGAAGTCCGAGATCCGATCCCGATCCGCCACCCACAGCGCGACATGGTCGAGGGTCTTGGGCCTCACCCGGGCCAATGTACCGATCCGAGTGAGGCCCGCGCGCGCACTATTTCTTCCGGTTGACCGCGGCCTGCAGCTGCCGCTTGTTCATCCGGGAGCGACCCTTGATGTTGAGGCGCTTGGCCTGGTTGTAGAGCTGCTCCTTGGTCTGGCCCTTCTGGCGCCCCGTGCCGGAGCGAAGGCCGCCGCGCCGGCCGGACGAGATGTCACGACGAGACGACGGAGACGACTGCCTCGCCTCCCCGCTCCTCGCGCGCTCCTTGTTCACCGTTCTCGCGGCGATCTCCTTGGCGCGCTTCGTCGAGGCGCCCTGCTCCTTCGCGCTCTCCTTGACGTGCTCGTACTGCCGTTCGCGTTTCGGGCTCCATGTCTGCTGAGGCATAACCCCTCCTCGGAGTTGCTTGCCCCGTAGGGATGCCCGAAACCGGGGTTTCTATTCCAGCGGTGGGTTCTGGACGTTGTGCTCGGTCGCGTACTCGTCAGTGAGCTTGTTGACGACGTCCGCGCCATCGCCGTACGCGTAGTTGATCTTCACGAACGGCTCCCACTTGTCCGGGAGCGCGTCCTCGGGGAAGATCGCTTCGACGGGGCACTCCGGTTCGCACGCGCCGCAATTCGAAGTGAACACTCCACCTGCGAGCGTGAATGCGTGCTTCTCAGGAACGATCGCGCAGAAGGTGTCCTCTGCGTCGGCCTCGTTGTCCTCCACACTCATCACGCGCCAGTACGTCTCGCGAGTCGCGAGATAAAGCCATCGGATCGGACGGCTCCGAACGCCGAAGTTCGTCTCGTGGCTCCCTTCTTCGCCTGAGCCAATCGTGATGAACCCTGCGTAGGGCGCTACGGCCTCGAGCCAGTCAAGCGCCTCATGGTCGGTCGAGCGAAGGCGCCAAGAGCCGGCCCTGACCGGGTCGCCATCCGCCGCGAGCCAGCCATCCACGAAACCAGCGATGTATTCCGTGTCAGCCGTCTCCGGGAGTGAGCGCTTCAAATTGACCCCGGCATAGACGATGCCCGTGCCGACATAACCTGGATGGACGTCGTACGAGCGCTGGTGCTTGACCTTGTCGAAGAAGTCGCGAAATCGGCCCACTCGCTCGCCAAACAACGCAACCTCGTGGACGTGGTCGGTCGACCGTATCTGTTGCCTCGCCCACGTTCCATCTCCGAAAACGAGGCCGTGGAGGACGCCAAGGCGGTAACTCTCGTTCTCGCGCTTCGGCCGGTGTCGCATCCCCGGCACGAAATCGCCCACGCCCACGGAATCGGTGCGCTCTCCGTCCGCGAGGATCCAGGAGTGAGTTGGCGTCGCCCAGATCGAGCGCCTGAACCTCGAGATATTGCGCGTCGTCAGCCGTGTCCCGCCGTAACGATCGCGCTCCTCGAA
Organism: Actinomycetota bacterium; assembly: GCA_046744435.1. GTDB lineage: Bacteria > Actinomycetota > Thermoleophilia > Gaiellales > Gaiellaceae > VAXT01. Next base: position 4,892 of record JBKPFP010000094.1, read on the forward strand.
AGCCGGCGCCAGCTCGAGCTTGACGAGCGGCTTGCGGCGGAACCTCTTCACGAGCGCCGGTTTGAAGCCGTCGTCAGTGAGAAGACGGCATGGCTGGTTCTCGAGCTCGGCGAACGTCTGGAGCCCGCGGCTCGTGAGCAGCTGCTCCGACGGCGCGAAGCAGTCGATGCACTCCTCGGGGTCGATGACCAGGATCCGGTCGGCCTCGTGGATGCAGTCCACCGGGCAGACGTCCACGCACGAGAGGTCTTTGATGTCGATGCAGGGCTCGGCGATGATGTACGTCACGGCAGCGAGTCTAGCGAGGCGATCCGATCAGCTGCTCCACGAGATCCGGGCCTCGCTCGTCGAGTGCGGACTTGGCGATCACCTGGTCGAAACCGGCCGCCTGAGCGGCGCGCAGCCCCGACGTGTCGGTGTGGTTCGTGAACCCGAGGATCGGCACGTCGGGATATGCGTCGGCGACCTCGATCGGGTCGATCCGCGCGATGTCGGCGATCACGAGCTCGGGCGCGTCGACGCTGTCCGTCGAGACGAGGTGGTGGCTCGGGAGGAGCGCTTCGAGCTTCCCCCTGAAGTAGAGATCGACCCCACAGAGCAGGATCGTCGCCACGGGGTGAGAGTACCACCCTATGGAGGAGCGAATCGCGCGCGACTTCGAGCGCGGGGTCGAGCTGATCCGGGGCGGTGAGTTCTTCGCGGCGCACGAAGCGCTCGAGGATGCCTGGCGGGCGGCCGCAGCTGAGGAGCGCGACTTCTTCCAGGGGCTCGTCCACGTCGCGGTTGCGTGGTATCAGGC
>JBKPFP010000102.1:0-8835 GCA_046744435.1 Actinomycetota bacterium
GGTGCGTGGAACGGGTGGAAGCCGGCGGCGGCGAGGTCGTCCGAGAGCTGCTGGATCCGCGGCTCGTGCGACACGGCCGGGAAGGGATACGGTGCGCTCGCCGGCGGCTCCGTCGGGTCTTCGCCCCGGGCGCCGTGCACCTCGTAGAGCTGCTCGGCCTTCGTGTAGTAGGGCTCGAGCTCGTCGTATGAGATCGGCCATGCGGGCGAGATGCCGTCATGGTGGCGAAGGTCGCCGAAGTCCTCCTCGCGCAGCCGGTAGAGCGCGGCGCCGTAGAATTTGGTCGCCCCGCCGACGAAGTAGTGGATCTGCGGCTGGAACGGCTTGCCCTCCGCGTCGTACCACGTGTCCGGCGAGATGTAGCGGTTGTCGACGAAGACGTCCTGGGACAGCCAGTTCTGAACCTCGCGCGGCAGCCAGTCCCCGCGTTCCAGCAGGAGAATGCGCTTGCCCGAGGGGGCCAGGTGCCGAGCGAGAGTGCCGCCGCCGGCGCCGGTCCCGACGATGATGACGTCGTAGGCATCCACTCTCAGTACGTCTCCAGCATTTCGGGGACGATGATCCGTGCCGCCGCCTCCATAAGCGCCAGGTGAGAGAAGGCCTGCGGGAAGTTGCCGAGGTGCCGGCCGGTGTCGGCGTCGAACTCCTCGGCGTAGAGACCGAGCGGCGAGGCAACTCGCAGCAGGCGCTCCATCAGGTCGCGTGCCCGCTGCAGCTCGCCGACGATTGCGAGGGCCGACACGAGCCAGAACGAGCAGATGAGGAAGGTGCCCTCCTTGCCGGAAAGCCCGTCGTCGGTCTCGTCGGTCCGGTAGCGGAGGACGAAGCCGTCCTCAGTCAGGTCCTGGGCCATCGCGTCGACGGTCGCGCGGAGGCGCGCGTCGTCGCCGGGCAGGAAGTCGAAGATCGCCGCCAGGAGGGTCGAGGCATCGAGCGCATCGGTCCCGTAGTGCTGGCGCAGGACGCCGCGCTTGCTGACGCCGTGCGCGAGGATGTCCTCGCGGATCTCGTTCGCGGTGGCGCTCCAGGTCTCCTGCAGGGCGGGATCGCCCCGGAGCTCGGCCAGCTTGGCCGCCCGGTCGAGGGCCACCCAGCCCATCAGCTTCGAGGACACGTAGTGCTGCGGCTTGCCACGGGCCTCCCAGATGCCCTGGTCGGGCTCGCGCCAGACCCTCGTGGCGCACTCGGCCTGCGACTCGACGATTGGCCACAGCCGGCGCGGAAGGCGCTCACTCCGGCGCGAGTGCAGCAGGATCGAGTCGAGCACGGCGCCGAAGACGTCGTTTTGGCGCTGGTCGAACGCCCCGTTGCCGACGCGTACGGGACGGGCGCCCGCGTACCCGGTCAAGTCGTCCCGCGTCGACTCGGTCAGGTCTCGCCGCCCGTCGATCCCGTACATGATCTGCAGGGACCCGTCCTCGGTCGGCTCGACGTCGGCGACGAACTGCATGAACTCGTCTGCCTCCCAGTCGAGGTTCAGGTAGTGGAGCGCCTGCAGCGTGAAGGTCGTGTCCCGCATCCAGGTGTAGCGGTAGTCCCAGTTGCGTTCGCCTCCCGGGGTCTCGGGCAGCGAGGTCGTCAGCGCCGCCACCGTCGCACCGGTCGGCATGTAGGTCAGGCCCTTGATCGTGAGCGCGGAGCGCTGGACCGGATCGCGGAACCGATGGTCGGGCATCCGGGCTCGTCCGAGCCACGAGCGCCAGAAGCGCGTCGTCGCGCCGAGCCGCGCATCGGCGTCGTCGACGTCCTCCGGAGCGGCCAGGCCTTCGGCCCACGACAGGGCGCAGTACCCGCCTTCGCCCGGCTCGAGCACGTGCCGCGCCCGCGCGCGGTTCTCCTCGATGCCCAGCGGCAGACTCGACCGGAGCCGGATCGTCTGTCCCGCGCCACTCGCGTCGGCAGCGTGGCGGTCGCCGTCGACCAGCGCCCATTCCGCCGGCATGCGGCCGTAGTCGAAAGCGGGCTCGCAAACGAGCTCGACCTCGACCTGGCCCTCGAGGCATTTGACCGTGCGGATGAGCATGTGGTCGGCGTCGTCATCAGCCGGCGGCCTCGTGTGGGGAGTGATCTGGTCCTCGTGCTCCCAGGGCCCCATCGTCAGGGCGTCGCGGACGACGACCCAGCCGTTCGGCGTCTTCCAGGTCGTCTCCAGGACGTTCGTCCCCGGCTCGTAGACGACCGCGGTCGGATGGTTGATCCCATAGGGCGCGAACCGGAAGAAGCCGGCCTGGCGGTCGAGCAGGCTGCCGAAGACGCTCGGCGAGTCGAAGCTGGGGACGCAAAGCCAGTCGATCGCACCGTCCGGCGCGACGAGCGCGCCGGTGTGACAGTCGGAGAGGAACGCGTACTCCGCGATCGGCGGAAACGGGGAGGGCGCAGCCGCGCTCTGGGCGCTCGGCTCGGCCGCGGCGTTGACGGCGCTCATGTCGCGATCCACGGGCCGTGCCAGCCGCCGCTGCGCTCGACGAGCTTGTCGCCCGCCTCCGGGCCCCACGAGCCGGGAGCGTAGGAGTGAACGGGCGGCGGCGAGTCGAGTAACGGCTGCATGACCCGCCAGGTCTCCTCGACGCCGTCCTGCCTCGTGAAGCGAGTGCTGTCGCCGACCATCGCCGCGTGGAGCAGGACCTCGTAGGGAGTCGGGCCTTCGCCGCCCGCCTCCGAGAACTCCACGTCCAGGTCGATCCTCCCGACGCCGGGGTGGTCGGCCCGGTGCGCGTCGACGATCAGCCTGATCCCGGTCGAGGGGTCGAGCCTGACGACGAGCTGGTTCGGCTCGGGCCGGCGGTGCTTGATGCCGAAGCCGATCTGTGGCGGCTGCCTGAAGACGAGTCGGAGCTCGGTCTGCGTGGCCGCGAGGCGCTTCCCCGTCCGGATGAAGAACGGGACGCCGGCCCACCGCCAGTTCTGGATCTCGAGGCGCAGAGCCGCGTACGTCTCCGTTTGCGAGTCAGGTGCGACGCCGTCGATGTCGAGGTAGCCGTCGTACTGGCCGCGGACGTAGTGCGCAGGGTCGGCTTCGACAATCGAGCGGAAGAGAGCGACCTGAGCGTCCTTGATCGTCTGCGGATCCCCGCGGGCGGGCGGTTCCATCGCGCACGCTGCGACGACCTGCATGAGGTGGTTGACGACGACGTCGCGCAGCGCGCCGACCGGGTCGTAGAAGTGGCCGCGGTCCTCGACCCCGAAGTCCTCCGCCATCGTGATCTGCACGCAATTGACGTAGTTGCGGCTCCAGATCGGCTCGAGCATCGCGTTCTGGAACCGCAGATGGATGATCTCCTCGAGCCCCATCTTCCCCAGGTAGTGATCGATCCGGAAGAGCTGCTCCTCGTCGATGTACTGATGGAGCTCGTCCGCCAGCTCCCGGGCCGACGCCTGGTCGTGACCGAACGGCTTTTCGACGACGACTCGCCCCGTTTTCGTCAGTCCGGCCTCGGCGAGCCCCTTGACGACGGTGCCGAAGAGGAAGGGGGGAATCTCGAGGTAGAAGACCGGACGCTCCGCTCCTTCGATCGCCTCGGCCACGCGGCCGTACGTCGCCGAGTCACCGAAGTCGCCTTCCACGTAGGAGAGCCGGTCGGCGAAGCGATCGAACACCTCCTGGTCGATCGTCTCGCCCGTTCCCTCGATCGACTCTCGCGCCCGTCCGCGCAGTTGCTCGACCGTCCAGTCGTCGACTGCTACGCCGACGATCGGACAATCGATGAGCCCGCGCTGCTCGAGCCTGTACAACGACCGGAAGGTCATCACCTTCGCAAGGTCGCCTGTGATCCCGAAGACCACGAGCACGTCCGCGCTCTGCTCCCCGTCCTTCGCACCGGGCCTGCCCGTCCTGCTCAACGTCGTGGTTGCGCTAGTCAAGGCTCCTATCTCCTCCTGAAGAGAACGTCGCCCCCAAACTACGAACCCACCATGGGCAGCGGCATCGTCCAGATCGGATGAACTCACAAGGAGGGTTTGACGGAATACGGCTCGTCGTCGGGGTGCGATGCTCGTTCCGAGGCAAGCACGCAGGGACCGTTCGTAGCCGGAGGCTACGGGCGCGACCGAGGACGCCGCATCGGGGCGAGCAGCGCGGCCCGACGGCTCAGTCTGTTTCCGGCAAACCCTCCTAACTAGGTCAGGAGGGCGGGCGAGGCAGCCCGGCGAGCTGTACGACGGAGACGACGAGCAGTACCGTGGCGAGCCCGATCAGCGCATAGCGCGCGCCACGGAGCGGGAAGTGCGTGCTGATCCCGACGAGGAAGAGGACGACCGCGAGGAAGACCGTGCCCCGGATGTAGTCGTCGGCGGTCTTGCCCGAGGACGAACCCGCGGCGAAAGCCTCGTCCGCCCGCTCGTCGAGGGCTCTCGCCCGCGCGAGACCAGGCTGTCGATACTGCGGCATGTAGGTGGGGCCGCGAGGCGCGTCGGGGTTCGTCTCCGGGCTCGTCGCGCGCCACGCGTCGAACGCGACTCCAAACGAAGGGCGGAAGCGGCGCGCTGCGAGCGCCATCGCCTCCTGGTTGCCCGCGGTGTAGGCGGCGAACCAGGCTTCGAAGGCCGACGAATCGAGGTTTCGAAGCTCCAGCGCGTCGAGGTTCGATCGATTCGCCTCCGACCTCGCCGACGACGCCTGGGCGAGATCGAGACGGGATTCGGTGCTCCACTTGGCGGCCGCATAACCCGACCAGGCGGCCAGAAGGGCCACGATCGAGAGCAAGACGGCCTCGCCGATCGAGAGCAAGCGATCTCGCCCGACGGAGTCATGCCTGGCGTGCTCGACGATCTCCTTCCCGACTTCTCGCGCCGAGAGCCCTTCCGACACTCCCGTCTCCTCGCCTACTGAGCTCGCCCGGCTCCCTGCTCCTCGGTCTCGACGACGATCCGGCCCGCGCGCTGGTGGGTGAGCCCGGCGCCGGCCCAGTCGATCACCGCTTTCGCACGATCCTCGTTCGTCGGCAGGAGCGCCAGATGCACGGTGCCCCAGGCGAGCTGGGCAGTCTTGCCCTTCATCGTCCTTCCGCCCAGCATTTGCACGACTGCTGCGCCTCGGCCGATCGTCGCCATCGTGCCCTTGTCGCGGTACTTGAACGGCTTCGTCTTCTTGCCGGCGATGCGCGCGGCGATCGTCTCGCCGGCGTGCTCACCGGACTGGAGCGCCACCGAGCCGAGCTGTGGCAGGACCTGCTCGGTCTTCACGTCGGTGATCGCCGCGACGTCTCCGAGTGCGTACAGCTCGGGGTGATCCGGGACGGTTAGCTCCGGCCCGACGCCGATGCGGTTTCCTCGTTCGAGGTCGAGGCCGAGCGACTGGACGAGCCGGTTTCCCTGCAGGCCTGCTCCCCACACGAGCGTGTGCGCATCGAGCGCGGCGCCCGACTTGAGCGTGACGCGGGTCGGTGCAATCGACTCGACGGCCTCGCCCACGAGCACTTCGACACCGCGCTTCGTCAGCGCCTGCTCCGTGTAGGTGCGGAGGTTCTCCTTGAACATCGGGAAGAGAGCAGGACCGGCCTCGACGAGGATGATCCGGGCCTTCTCGTGCGGCAGGGCCGGGAAGTCCTTCGCGAACACGCCCCGGTAGAGCTCCGCCAGGGCGCCGGCGGTCTCGACTCCGGTCGGCCCGCCGCCGACGACCACGATATTGAGCACGCCTTCGTCGACGAGCTCCGGCCGTCGATCCGCCTCTTCCCAGAGCTTCAGCACGTGATTCTTGAGGCGCATCGCGTCGGGGAGGGTGTACATGGGGAACGCGTGCTCGGCCGCGCCGTCGACGCCGAAGAAGTTGACCTCGGCGCCGAGCGCGAAGACGAGGTAGTCGTACGACAGCGGCTCGAGCTCGGCGAACTGCACCTCGCGCTGGTCCAGATCGACGGCGGTCACCGTCGCGTTGTGAATCGTCGCGTTCTCCTGGTCCTTGACCAGGTCGCGCAGCGAGTGGCCGACGGCCGCGGACTCGAGCAAGCCGGTGGCGAGCTGGTACAGGAGTGGCTGGAAGGTGTGGTAGTCGTGCCTGTCGACGACCACGACGTCGGCGTCGCTGTCCTTCAGTTTCTGCGTCGCGCCCATCCCGGCGAAGCCTCCGCCGAGGATGAGGACTCGCGGACGTTGGGCGCTATCGGCTGTGGACGATTTCGGCATGTCGCTCTAGGCAAAGCCCAGCTCGGCGGAACGTAGCGCCCCAGCAGGCCGGGCGGGTCATCCCAGAGGGATGATGCGGGCGAACTCCGCTAGACGCTCTCTGCCTGCAGCCGCTCCGAGAAGTACTCGAGCGCCTTCTTCGTCTTCGTCTCCTGCTCGCCGGTGAGGTCGACGTCCCGTTGCGTCAGAAACGCTCTCGTCTCGGCGGCGACCTGGAACGCCTCCGAGGGCGCGCACTTCGTCGACAGCTCGATGATGATGGAGTTGTCCGGGTAGAGCCAGAGCTCGGCGACGAGCTTGCGGTCGAGTCCCTCCGGCGTCCACTTCACCTTGAGCACGAAGATCGGCCCGAGGGTCGAGAGGTCGTCCAGCTCGAGCCCCTCCGGTGCGTGTGCGGCGTAAAGCGCCCGCTGCTCCTTGGAGAAGAGCTTGCGCAGGGGCCGCTTCCCCGCCACGACGTCTTTGATGTCGATCTTCGTCAGCTCGCGCTTCATCGATCCCGAGCAGACGAACCCGCCGGGCATCGCATCGACCTCGACGCCGAAGCTGGGCGAGCGTCGTAGCTCCTCCGGGAGCTTGTCCGGAACGACCGGGCGCAGCTTCACGACCGTGTCGTCTGCTTTCCGCTGCACGCGGCGGGCGCGAACGACGACGCCGCTCTCGTACAGCTTCAGCTCGGGCGTGTCGAAGAAGAAGACTTGCCGGATCTGGCTGTCGAGGGGATCCAGCCCGAGCGCGGCGGCCCCGCTGGTCCGGTCGGACGCCGGCACGGTCAGCTTGAGCTCGACGCTGTCAGCGCCCTTCGCCAGGGCGATCAGCTCGGCGACGTCCTCGTCGGAGAGCGTCGGAGTCTTCGTCGTCGTCGCCATGCTCGTTCCTTTCGGTCGGGGGTGCCACGGAAGCTAGGGGATCGTACGTGCCGCAAATCATCCCGTTCGGACGATGCCTACGAGCAGCACGGGCCGGACGATTCTCGTGACCTCGGCCCCGACCATGGAGGGTGCATTGCTCCTCGCTGCCGACTACCCGTTCCTCGACGTCCTGTGGACGATGTTCATCTTCTTCGCCTGGGTGATCTGGATCTGGCTGCTGATCCTGGTCCTGACGGACAACTTCCGGCGCCGCGACCACTCCGGCTGGGCGAAGGCAGGCTGGACGCTGTTCGTGATCTTCCTGCCGCTGCTCGGAGTACTCGTCTACATGATCGTCCGCCCGCCCGCGGATGAGGCGCTGGGCGCCCCAGCCCGGTAGGCGCAGTGCCCAAAGGCGGTCGCGGACGGCTCGAGGCCTACCGCGACCGCCTCGACTGCAACACCTTTGCGGCCACGAGCGCGCCGGCAACGGTCAAGACGACCTTGACGGCCCTGCTTCCGCGGAGCTTCGACTCCCCGCCGGCGCGCGGAGACATGTTCACCGGCACCTCCTCGAGCCGTAGCCCGGCGTCGACGATCCGGATGAGAGCCTCGACCTCCGGCGCCTCTGTCGTGAAGGGCTTCGCGAGGAGCGGCAACGCCTTGGCATTCACCGCATAGAGGCCGCTCGTCGCGTCTCCGAACGGCCGTCGCAGCACGAGGCTCATGCTCCGCCGCAGCACGGCCGTGCCGAGGCGACGCGCGCCGCTCGGCTTGTAGCGATACGGCCGATACCCCTCGCCGGAGACGAATCGCGAGCCGACTGCGACGTCGCAGCGGTCGGAACGCACGAGCTCGAGCAGGCGGGCGAGCTCGACTGCCCGATGCTGTCCGTCGGCGTCGACCCGCCCGCAATAGGCGTACTCGTGCTCGAGCGCCCAGCGATAGCCCGCGGCGATGCCGTCCGGAAGCCCGCGGTTCGTCTCGAAGGAGAGCACCTCGGCTCCGTGCTCGCGGGCGACCTCGGCCGTTGCGTCGGTCGAGCCGTCGTCGACAACGAGGACGTCCACCTCCGGTAGCTCGCGGCGCAGGTCGTCGAACACGCCCGGCAGGTTCTGCTCCTCGTTCCAGGCCGGCACGAAGACGACGGTGTCGCTCATGCGCCCAGCACCCGCGGGATCTCGGTCCCGGGGGATTCCGGGAAGTCGACCACGCCGCCGACCGGCACCACCCGCACGTCCACGTCGGGCGCCAGCTCGGCCGCCAGCCGAGCGAAGGACTCAGCGGGCTCGCGCAGAACGGCCGGGTCCCGGCTGAGGCCGATCCGGCGGTATGTCCCCCAGTGGATCGGGACTGCCATGCGCGGGCGCAGAAGACGGAGCGCTTGGGCGGCGCGACGCGGGTCGAGGTGGCCCGGCGGCAGCCTGGGGCCCCATCCGGCGACCGGCAGCAGCGCGACGTCGAGGCCTGGGGAGAACGAGCTCATGCCCTCGAAGATGTCCGTGTCTCCGGCGAAGTAGACCTGGGCCGAGCCGGAGACGCGATAGCCCACGGCAGGCGCCTTCCAGCCGAAGAGCCCTCTGCGACCGTCGTGCTCCGCGTGCGTGGCGCGGATCGTCAGACTCCCGACGCGCGTCTCGCCGCCAATCTCGACCTCCACGACCTCGCTGAAGCCTTGACCGCGCAGCATGCGGCCGGCTCCGCGCGGCACGACGAGCGGCAGCGAGCGGCCGAGACGACGCAACGACGGCAGGTCGAGATGGTCGTAGTGGGCGTGCGAGACGAGCACCGCGTCGAGATCGTGCAGCGCCTCCCAGTCGACCAGGCCTGTGCGCCGCAGGTGGAGCACGCGCGCTCGAAG
>JBKPFP010000070.1:0-6656 GCA_046744435.1 Actinomycetota bacterium
TGCTGACGGCCGCCCGGTCGTGCGCGTCGAGGAGCTTCGGAAGAGCTTTGGCGACCACCTGGTCCTCGATGGCATCGACCTCGAGGTCGATGCCGGTGAGACCCTCGTCGTCATCGGCGCGAGCGGGAGCGGCAAGAGCACGCTCCTGCGCTGCATCAACCTCCTCGAGCCGATCGACAGCGGGCGGGTCTTCTTCGAGGGCGAGGACATCACGCGCAAGGGCGTGAAGATCGACCGCATCCGCCAGCGGATCGGCATCGTCTTCCAGCAGTTCAACCTCTTCCCACACCTGAGGGTGATCGACAACCTCACGCTCGCCGCGCGCCGCGTGAAGAAGATGCCCAGGCGCGACGCGGAGGCCCGCGCACACGACCTCCTCGCGACCGTCGGGCTGCCCGAGAAGGCCCGGCAGTACCCGCACCAGCTCTCAGGCGGACAGCAGCAGCGAGTCGCGATCGCGCGCGCCCTCGTCATGTCGCCGGACTTGATGCTCTTCGATGAGGTCACCTCGGCGCTCGACCCCGAGCTCGTCGGCGAAGTGCTCGTCGTCATGCGCGACCTCGCGAGGACGGGCATGACGATGATCGTGGTCACACACGAGATGCAGTTCGCGCGGGAGGTGGGCGACAGGCTGATCTTCCTGGACGAGGGCCGCATCGTCGAGGAAGGGATTCCGACCGACGTGCTCGACCGGCCCAGGGAGGAGCGGACGAAGCGATTTCTGCGCCGGTCTCTCCAAATGGCACATTCCCTGGAAGAATTGAGCATCAGCGAAGAAGGAGAGGCTGAATGAAACGACTTGTAGTGAGCATCGCGCTGCTGGCCGTCGCCGTCGCGGCGATCGCGACTCTCGGCACGGCAGCGCCCGCGCGGCAGGAAGGGCAGCAGGTCAAGTTGCCGCCGAAGCCACGGCTCCCGGCTTTGCCGGCCGAAGTGAGAAGCCGCGGAAGGTGGCAGATCGGCGTCAAGTGCGACACGCCGCCGTTCGGCTGGCAGGACACGAGTGGCCGCAACCGTGGCTACGACGTCGAGGTCGCCAAGCGGTTTGCGATCTGGGCGTTCGGGTCGGCGAACCGGGTCGACTACACGTGCGTCACCACCGCCAGCCGAATCGGCACACTCACGTCGGGCCGCGTCGACATCATCATCGCCACGGTCACCTGGCTGGCCGAGCGCGAGCAGCAGATCGACTTCTCCGTGCCGTACTACGGCGCGACGGGGAGGCTGCTCGTCCGGAACGACACGACCGTCGGCACCCTGTCCAGCTGGCTGCCGGGCAAGAGGGTCGCCTCGACGTCGGGCTCGATCTACGACCGCTGGATCAAGAGGTGCTTCACGAACACGACCTTCCAGGTCATCTCGAGCCCGAGCGCAGGCGTGCTGGCGCTCAAGAACCGGCAGGTCGACGCGTTCATGTACGACGACGCGTTCCTGGTCGGCGTGGCTGCGAACGATCCCGACCTGCGGATGACGAACCACAGCTTCCTCCGCGTGCCCTGGGGCGTCGGCATCCGGAAGGGCGAGGCCAGCGTGAAGCGCTGGGTCGACGCCGCGATCCGCGGCATGAGGGTCCGGAACATGTTCTGGCCGATCATGCAGCGAACCGTACCGCGACGTTTCTATCCGACGTTCCGGCGGAACGTCCCGAGCCCGACGAACACGCCGGTCTACCCGCGCACCAATCCTCCAGATCAGAGGTGCCCGAGCTAGACCCCGAAACATGCGCACGAGCGGCCGTCGCTGAGGCGGCCGCTCGTGTTTCATAGCCACATGGAAGTCCTGGCGGCGTTCGAGCTGTCCTTCATCTCGGACTACCGCGACGAGCTCTGGGACGCCTTCAAGGCAACGATGAAGGCGGCGGCGGTCGGCGTCGCGGGCTCCTTTGCTATCGGCCTCGTCGGCGGGGCGATCCGCGCGCACAGGATCCCCGTGTTGAACCAGATCGTCGCGGCCTACGTGGAGCTGATCCGCAACACGCCGATCCTCGTGCAGATCCTCTTCCTGTACTACGGGCTGCCCCAGCTCGGCTACATCGTCGACACGTTCACCGTCGCCTGGCTCTCGATCACGATCTGGGGCGGGGCGTTCAACACGGAAAACTTCCGCGCCGGGTTCGAGGCCGTCCCGACGCGTCTGCGCGAGGCCGGCTACGCCCTGGGCTTCACTCGGCTGAAGACGTTCCTGAACGTGACGCTGCCAGTTGGCGGGCGCATAGCGCTGCCGTCCTCGATCAACACCTACATCTCGGTCGTGAAGAACACGTCACTGCTGACCGCGATCGGCTACCCCGAGCTGACGAACGTCGCCATCAACATCCAGGCGATCACGTTCAAGACGTTCGAGATGTTCACGGTGCTCGCGGTGGTCTACCTCGGCATCGTCTGGTCGCTGTCCGCGCTCATCCGTGTGCTCGAAGCGCGGCTCGCCCTGCCGGAGAGGATCTAGTTGCCCGAGCTTCTTCCCGACTGGTTCCGTCCCGTCGCCGAGTACATCCTCCGCGTAGGACTGCCAGAGACGCTCAAAATCGCCGCGATCTCCGTAACCGCGAGCGCCGTAGTGGGCATCTTGCTCGGGACCCTGATCACGATCCGCTTCTGGCCTCTGCAGTCGCTGGTGCGGTTCTACATCGAGGTGTGGCGCGGTCTTCCGATCCTGGTCACCATCCTCTTCATCTACTGGCTGCCGGCCTACCACATCGGTTCACACGAGGTTCGGCTCAACGCCTATATGTCGGCGGCGCTCGGGCTGTCGCTCTGGGGGAGCGCCCAGGTAGCCGAGGCGACGCGCGGGGCGGTGCGGTCGATCCCGCGCGAGCAACACGAGGCGGCGGCCGCGCTCGGCTTCGGCTGGGTCGGCCGGCATGTCTTCGTGATCGTGCCGCAGGCTCTGCGCCGACTGCTGCCCCCGTTCGTCAGCCTCATGGCGAACATCATCCAGAATACGTCGATCGCGTTCGTCATCGGCGTCGCCGAGACGCTCGAGACGGGCAACCGCCAGTTCGAGAACCTGACGCTGCAGACCGGGGACGGGCACCCGTTCGCCATCTTCGGCTTCGTGGCGCTCATCTTCTTCGTGATCTCGTTCCCGCTGACGCGGCTCGCCGCGTTTCTCGAGCGGCGGCTGGTCTGACGAGAACGTCCCCGTAAATGCCAAGTCCCGCGAACCCGAGGGCTCACAGGACTTGACGAAGCGATCCTCTCACCCTGCTGTGGCGGCTGTCAAGTGGGTACTGCGCCGCCAAGCGCGACGGCTTCGATCTCGACGAGCTGATCGTTGTAGCCGAGCGTCGACACCCCGAGCAGCGTGCTCGGCGGGCGCGCATCTCCGAGCCCCTTCGCGACCACGTCCCAGGCCCGGACGAGGTCGCTCTGCTCCCCGGCGACGACGTACACGGTCGTCTTCAGCAGGCTCTCCGGCCCGACTCCGGCCTCGCCGAGGACGGCCAGCAGGTTGTCGAGCGTCTGACGCGTCTGCGCCTCGACATCGCCGGGTGCGACGACCTGCCCGAACTCGTCCAGCGGGCACGCGCCGGCCGTGAACACGAGCCGCCCGGGCGGCGCGACCCGCGCGTAGTCGTAGGGAACGTCCTGGAAGAGCGCGGCAGGATGGATCCGCTCCGGACGGCTCACAGGCCGCGGAGGTCTCCTGGAGTGCCGATCACGATCAGCGGGCTCGCCGACGGGCGCAGCCAGCGTAGGACGGAGAGCAGCTGCCCGAGCGGGAGGCTGACGCAGCCGATCGTGGGGCGGCCCGTGCTCGCGTGCAGGAAGATCCCGGAGCCGCGGCCCGGCACGACCGGCCTCGTGTTGTAGTCGATCACCGCCAGGTGCCGGTACGCCGTAGGCGACTTCGACATATCCTCGCTGACGATGCGGAACGGCGGCTGCACGCCGCACGGGACGTGGCGGAACTGGTTGTAGGACGGCGAGCGCGGGTCCTCGACCCACCAGTCGCCGCAGACGAGGCGGCGGTAGCGGTAGCGCACCCCGGGGTTGGGCGCGACGCCGTACATGACGCGCCCGAAGCCGAAGGCGCCCGCCGGCGTCCTGCGGTCACCTTCGCGCTTGGCCGGCGAGACGCCCCGCAGGCCGACCCAGGCCGTCCACGGCCCTCGAATGCGCCGCCAGCACTCACGCGCCTTCCGCCAGAGCTCGAGGCGGGCCTGCGTCGCCGTGCGGTGTGGGGCGACGACGGTCACGAGCTGGGTCGCCGAGTCCGTCGTCGAGAGCTGGTTCGCGATCGTCGGCGGACAGGCCGCCGCGCCCGCAGGTCGTGCCTGCGCAGGCACCGCGGCGAGCGCGGCGAGCACGGCGGCGACGGCAATCGCTCTCCTCATCCGGCCGTGCAGATTACGCTGGCTGGGCGATGAGGCTCCTGTTGGCCGCACTCCTCGTCGGCGGCTTCGCGCAGACGCCGCCGTTCCAGTACTCGACCGAGCGCGTGACCAGGGCCGACCTGCCTTCCTCCTGGCGCCCGGGCTGTCCCGTCGGGCCGGCCGACCTGAGGCGCGTGCGGCTCACCTACTGGGGCTTCGACCGCCGTGTGCACCCCGGGACGCTCGTCGTGCACGAGGACGTCGCCGGCGAGCTGCGCTCCGTCTTCGCGCGGCTCTACGCCGCCCGGTTCCCGATCCGGCGGGTGCGCGTGGTCGACGTCTACGCGGGCAGCGACAGGCGCTCGATGGCGGCGGACAACACCTCGGCCTTCAACTGCCGCTACGCGATGGCCCCGGGCCCGAGACGCTGGTCGGCGCACGCGTACGGGAAGGCGATCGACGTCAACCCCGTCGAGAACCCGTACCTCAGCGGCGGGCGCGTGAGCCCGCCGGCGGGCGAGGCGTTCCGGAACCGCTTGCGCGTGCGCCCGGGCATGGCCGTCCCGGGCGGCGTGCTCGTGCGAGCCTTCGACTCGATCGGCTGGTCGTGGGGCGGGCGCTGGAGCGGCACGCCCGACTACCAGCACTTCTCGGCCACAGGCGGGTGAACATGGCCTACGAGCCCGACGAGAGTCGCTACGACCGGATGCGCTACCGGCGGAGCGGCCGCAGCGGTCTGCTGCTGCCCGCGATCTCGCTCGGGCTCTGGCAGAACTTCGGCGACGACGACCGACCGCTGGAGGTCGGCCGCGCGATCCTGCGGCGCGCCTTCGACCTCGGCATCACGCACTTCGATCTGGCTAACAACTACGGCCCGCCCTACGGCTCGGCCGAGGAGCACTTCGGGCGCATCCTCCGCGAGGACTTCGCGCCGTACCGCGACGAGCTCGTCATCTCGACGAAGGCCGGGTACGACATGTGGCCGGGCCCGTACGGAGAGTGGGGCTCGCGGAAGTACCTGCTGGCCAGCCTCGACCAGAGCCTGCACCGGATGAGCCTCGACTACGTGGACATCTTCTACTCGCACCGCTTCGACCCCCACACGCCGCTCGAGGAGACGATCGGCGCGCTCGACACCGCCGTGCGGCAGGGCAAGGCGCTCTACGTGGGCGTCTCCTCGTACTCGGCGACGAAGACCCGCGTGGCGGCCGCGATCCTCCGCGACCTGAGGACGCCGTTCGTCATCCACCAGCCCTCGTACTCGATGCTGAACCGCTGGATCGAAGCCGAGCTGCTCGACACGCTCGCCGAGCTCGGGATCGGCTGCATCGTGTTCTCGCCGCTCGCCCAGGGCATGCTCACCGACAAGTACCTCGACGGCATCCCCGCCGGCTCTCGCGTCACGCGCCATTCGACGCTGCCCGCCGAGATGCTCACCACCGTGACGCTCGAGAAGATCCGCGCCCTGAACGAGATCGCCGCCGCGCGCGGCCAGAGCCTGGCGCAGCTGGCGATCGCGTGGGTGCTGCGCGACCCGCGCGTCACTTCGGCGCTGATCGGCGCGAGCAGCGTCGAGCAGCTGGAGGCGAACGTGGCCGCCCTGGACAACCTCGAGCTGAGCTCGGACGAGCTCGCGCAGATCGATCGCCACGCGACCGAGAGCGGCATCAACATCTGGGCTGTTTCGAGCGAGGCCTGAGCGTCAGGTCAGGGGGAGCCGGTACGAGCGCCGGCGGGTGAACTGCTCGTAGCCGGCCCGCTCGAAGCCCTTGGCCATGCCCACGTTTTCCAGGTCGCAGTCGCCGCGAATCTCGTCGACGCCGGCGGCCAGCAGGCGCTCCGTGCCGCGCCGGACGAGCTGCGTCGCCAGGCCGCGACCGCGCGCCTCGGGGACGACGCCGACGTACCAGACGACCGCCGAGCTCGGGTTCTTCGCGCCCATGATCACTCCAGCGAGCGTGTCGCCGTCCGTGTACGCGAGCTCCCACCACCCGGGTAGGTACTCGAGCGCCTGGGCGTCGACGAAGTCGACCCGCGCGGCCTCGAGCACGCCGAGCTCGTCGATGCTCCGCGCCAGCCACGAGTCGCGCGTGCCCTCGTAGGTCGAGGCGATCGCGGCCACGAACGCCTCCTCTCCGACCTCGGCAAGGGTGCGGAACGTGAGGGCGGGGTCCGGTTGTTCCGGCGGCGCCACCCCCGAGTACCGCCAGCGCAAGCCGTCGCGGAGCAGCGTGTAGCCCGCGTCCTCGAGCAGCTGCACCCTCGCCTCCGCATGCTCCTGGTACTGCGGCGCGGCAGGCGGATCGTCGACGTGATGGCTGAGCGCCTCGGTGCCGAGCTC
>JBKPFP010000015.1:0-5290 GCA_046744435.1 Actinomycetota bacterium
TGGTGGTGGAGGCGGTGGCGTACGGTCGTGGAGGAAGACGTCCGACACACGATTCGAATCACCGGCGACGAGATCCGAGGCGTGCGAGGTGAAGCCGACGAAACGGCCGTCGGCATTCACCCGCACGAAGAAGGATGACCCGTCTGCCTCCCCGCCGCCGCTCTGCACGCTGACCCGCGCCGTCGTGCCGGCCTGGAGGTCGCGGACGAAGACGTCGCGCATGGAGTTCGTGTCGGAGGGGTTCAAGTTGGTCGCCCACGACTCGAAGGCGACGATGCGCCCGTTTCCACTGATCCAGCCGCCGAAGCTGTCGTCGTTTCCCTGGAAGCCGTTCGTCGCCACGCTCGCGCGCACGGTCGTCCCATCCTGGCGGTCGCGCACGAACACGTCGACCGCGTTGTTGGTGTCCCCGCTCACGAGATTCGTGGCCGCCGAGTCGAACGCCACGTATTTGCCGTCGTCGCTGATCGTCGCGGGCGCGCTGAACCGGTCCCCCTCGCCGCCGCCGGTCGCGACGCTCGCGCGTTCAGTCGTCCCGGCCTGTCGGTCGCGCACGAACACGTCCTCGGCACCGTTCGAATCTCCCGCGACGAGGTTCGACGCGCCGGAGGTGAACGCGACGTAGCGCCCGTCGGCGCTGATCGAGGCGAGGCTGCTGTACTCGTTCGCCTGAGAGCCGCCCGTCGCGACGCTGACGCGCGTCGTCTCGCCGGTCTGACGGTCGCGGACGAAGATGTCGTCGACGCCGTTCGTGTCCGCCGCGACGAGATTCGATGCGAACGAGTCGAACGCCACGTAGCGCCCGTCGTCGCTGATCGACGGGAAGAGGCTTGAGCTGTTCCCCTGCGTGCCGCCGGTGGCAACGCTGATCAGCTCGGTCGTGCCCAGCTGGCGATCCCGAACGAAGATGTCCTGGAAGTTGTTCACGTCTCCGCCGACGAGATCGGGCGCCGAGGAGTCGAAGGCGACGAAACGGCCGTCCGCGGTGATCGACGGGGCGAAGCTCTCGCCGTGTGCCTCGGCGCCCGCGGTCGAGATGCTCACGCGAGTCGTATTGGCCGCCTCCCGGTCCCGTACGAAGATGTCGCTCGACTGGTTGATGTCGTCCTCGACGAGCGGAGCTTCGGACTCGAGCGCGACGTATCGGGCATCGGAGCTGAGCGAGCTCCATCCGCTCAGCCACGGCCCGAAAGCTTCGCTCCCGTCACTGGCGACGTTCACGCGTGTCGTCGAGTCGCTCTGGTCGACGCGTAAGAAGACGTCGAAACTCTCGTTGGTATCGCCCCCGACGAGGTTGGACGCGAACGAGGTGAACGCGGTCTTGGCGCCGTCGGAGCTGATCGCGGATCGGACGCTGAACGAGTTCGCCTGCATGCTCGCCGCGCCGATGCTCAGCCGCCCGGTCGTACCGTTCTGCCGGTCCCGGACGAAAACGTCCTGCTGGTCGTTCGTGTCGCCGTTGACGAGGTTGCCGGCCACGGAGTCGAAGGTGACGTACCGGCCGTCGCCGCTGATCGACGGCGTCGTGCTCGAGGCGTTGCCCTGGTCGGCCGTACCGTTCGCGAGGCTCACGCGCGCCGTCGTTCCGGTCTGCCGATCGTGGACGAAGACGTCCGAAGCGTTGTTCGTGTCGCCGCTGACGAGGTTCGAGGCAGCGGAGTCGAAGGAGACGTAGCGGCCGTCGGCACTGATCGACGGCGTGCCGCTCGCGCCGTTCCCCTCGGCGCCGCCCGTCGCGGTGCTCACGCGCGTCGTTGCGCCCGTCTGCCAGTCGTGGACGAAGACGTCCGCCACACCGTTCGAGTCGCCGTCGACGAGGTTCGACGCCGGCGATTGGAAAGCGACGTAGCGGCCGTCGGCGCTGATTGCCGGGAACAGGCTGATGTTGTTCGCCTCTCCGCCGCCCGTCGGAACGCTCACGCGTGTCGTGACGAGCGCCTGGCGGTCGTGAACGAAGATGTCGGCCAGTTCGTTCGAGTCCCCGGACACGAGATTCGACGCGACCGACTGGAACGCGACATAGCGGCCGTCTGCACTGATCGAGGGTGTGTTGCTAGAGCCGTTCACCTCCCCGCCCCCGGTCCTGACGCTCGCGCGAGTCGTCGTGCCACCCACACGGTCGCGGATGAAGACGTCCGACGCCCTGTTCAGGTCGACGGGGATGAGATCGGTCGAAGCCGACACGAACGCGACGTACCGGCCGTCCTGGCTTAACGACGGCCAAAGGCCGCCGCGTCCGCTTTGGACGCCTGAGTTGCGAAGGCTGACACGGCTCGTCACAGAAGCGAAGGTGTCGTGCACGAACACGTCCGACCCGCCGTTGGTGTCGGCGCCGACCAGCGTCGACGCGGTCGTGGCGAACCCGACGTAACGCCCGTCGCCGCTGATCGCGATCCGAGGAAAGCCGAGCGTGACCGAATCGCCCGCGAGCCCCTGCGCGCCGAAGGACGAGACGCTGACCCGCACCGTCTGCCCGGTCGAGTCGCCGGCAACGGCGCTCCCGGCGAGCACCAGCAGGACCGCACCGACCATGGCGACGACGAGACGCCTAATGGGGCCTGTCGACCCGCCTGCTCTCCTCATCCCGCTCTCCCCGGCCGCTTGCCGGCCTGGTTCTAGAGCAAACGGTCGATCACGTCAACCAGCCGGCACGAGTAGCCCCACTCGTTGTCGTACCAGCCGATCACCTTCACCTGGTTGCCGTGCGCCATCGTCGAGAGCCCGTCGATGATGCACGAGGCGGGATTGCCGACGATGTCCGACGAGACGATCGGGTCCTCTGTGTACTCGAGGATCCCGTCCCAGCCGTCCTCGCCGGCGGCCGAGCGGAAGGCGTCGTTCACCTCGTCGCTCGTCACCTCGCGCCCGAGCACCGCGACGAGGTCGGTGACGCTCCCGTCGGGCACCGGCACGCGCATCGCCATTCCGTCCAGCTTGCCCTGCAGCTCGGGGATGACCAGGCCGATCGCCTTCGCGGCGCCCGTCGATGCGGGCACGATGTTCAGCGCCGCCGAGCGCATGCGCCGCAGGTCCGGCTTGCCCTTCCGTGTCAGCGCGATCTGGTCCTGCAGCTGCTGCTCGGTCGTGTACGCGTGGATCGTGGTCATGAAGCCGGACTCGATCCCGAAGGTGTCGAGCAGGATCTTGGCCATCGGGCCGACGGAGTTCGTCGTGCACGAGGCGTTCGAGATGATGTGGTGCTGCTCCGGGTCGTACTTCTCGTCGTTGACCCCGAGCACGAGCGTGATGTCGGGGTCGGTGGCCGGCGCCGAGATGAGCACCTTCTTCGCGCCCGCCGTAAGGTGCTGGGACGCGCCCTCGCGGTCGGTGAAGAGGCCCGTCGACTCGACGACGACGTCGACGCCCAGCTCCTGCCACGGCAGCGCGGTCGGGTCGCGCTCGGACAGCACCTTGAAGGCCTGATCGTCGACCGAGATCTCGTCACCCTTCTCGGAGATGTCCGCGTCGAGGACGCCGTGCGACGAGTCGTACTTCAACACGTGCGCGAGTACGTCGGGCGACGCGAGGTCGTTGACGGCCACGATCTCGAACCCGGGCTTCTTCTCGAGGTACGCCCGATAGAAGTTGCGCCCGATCCGGCCGAAGCCGTTGATCCCGACCTTCGTCGCCATGTCCTCCCTTTCCTCGCTCTCGAGGGCGAGTCTAACCAGGCCGACTCTCCCCCCGGACGGGGGATGAACGCCGCTCAAGGCAGCGCCGAGACAGTGGCGAGTGCCTCGCGTGAAGCTTGCCACCCTCTTCGCGTTCGCCGCCACCAGCCTCGTGCTGGCGGCGCCTGCACGCGCCGACATCGACGTGGGCGCCGTCGACGATCGTCCGGCCGGGACGGCCGACGGCGGCGCCGCGTTCTTCGTGCTGATGAACGACGTTGGGCTGAAGGAGCTCCGGTTCACAGTGCAGTGGGACCCGGCGCAGCCGACGACGATCCCCCACGAGCCGCAGCTCGCGGCGATGCTGCCTGTCGCGACGTTGCGCGGGATCAAGGTCGTCTTCTCGGTGCAGCCGGTGCGGGCGCGCTCGATCACCGGCACGCCCGGCGCACCCGCCCAGTTCGCGCTCTTCACACAGCAGCTGATGCGCACCTTCCCGACCGTGAAGCACGTCATCGTCGGCAACGAGCCGAACCAGTTCCGCTTCTGGCAGCCGCAGTTCGACTCGCGCGGCCGCAGCGCGGCTCCGGCCGCCTACCTCGAGATGCTTGCGCGCTCCTACGACGCGCTCAAGGGGCTCGATCCGACGATCAACGTCATCGGCGTCGCCCTCTCGCCGCGCGGCAACGACGCTCCGTTCGCCTCGGGCAACATCTCGCACTCGCCGGTGAAGTTCCTCCGCGGCCTCGGTGCCGCCTATCGGGCGAGCGGCCGGACGAAGCCGCTGATGGATCAGCTCGCGTTTCACCCCTACCCGAAGAAGGACCGCGACCCGCTGCACACCGGCTACGACTGGCCGAACGCGGGCGTTCCGAACCTCGGGCGCTTGAAGCAGGCGTTCTGGGATGCCTTCCACGGCACCGCGCAGAAGACATTCGAGCAGGGGCTGCGCATGAAGCTCGACGAGGTCGGCTGGCAGGTCGCGGTCGTCCCGAGCGCGCAGGGCTCGTACTTCGGGGCCGAGAGTATCGAGCCGACCGACGAGCAGACGCAGGCCTTCATCTACGCGGGCCTCCTGCGCAAGGTCGTGTGCGATCCCGCCGTCGAGTCGGTGCTCTTCTTCGGGCTCGAGGACGAGCCGAACCTCGATCGCTGGCAGGCGGGCCTGGTTCGCGCCGACGGCACACGTCGGCCGTCGTACGACACGGTCAAGCAGACGATTGCCCAGACCGGTGGACGCTGCCTGGGGAAGCTGACGAGCTGGCGGCACTCGGCGACGCTCGAGGGCGCCTCCGCTGCCTTCCCGCGCGACCGCCGGCTGCCGACCAGCGTCAAAACGTGGAGCTTCCTGGCGCGTGCCGAAGAGGACGCACTCTTCGAGGCGGGCATCTATCGCTTCAACGGCCACCGTGGCGCACGCGCCGTCGCCGAGAACGGGAAGCTGGACGCCCGGACGACCCGCTTCGTCCGCTTCCCCGCGAGGAAGCTGCGCCCGGGCCGCTACGTCTACTCGATCCTCTTCCGCGCCGCCATGAACCCGGGCAGGACGCTTCGCCGCACGAGCCGCCCGTTCACGATCTTCCGCCTGCGCGCAGCCCGCCGCCACTAGCGCGTCACCTGGGCGCCACCAGGGCGCGGCGGGCAGCCTCGTCGCCGCTTGCGGCGACGAGCCTGGAGGT
>JBKPFP010000364.1:0-1420 GCA_046744435.1 Actinomycetota bacterium
GCCGAGCAGGCCGAGGACGAGGTCGAGGACTAGCCGGCTGCAGCGGCGCTAGGTGGCGACCGCCTCCCCCTTTACCTGCGCGATGTAGCCCCGCACGTCGCCTGCGGGCTCGCTATATGCGTCACCGAGCGCGGACTCGACCCGCTGTACGTAGTCCTTCGCCCAGTCCGGGAGCCCGGTGTCCGTGACAGCGAGGAACTCCAGCGTGGCCGCCAGGCGGATGTCGGCGATGCTCGGGCTGTCACCGCCGCCGATGAAGCCGGTGTCGGTGCCGTAGAACGCCGGGTAGACGTCCAGGATGCGCGAGAGCGCCTCCTCCGCCGATTTGCGGGCCGCTTCCTTCTCATCGTCCGAAGCGTCCGACGTGGAGACCTCGCCCGGATACCCGGAGAAGCCAAGGCGCGGATACGTCGCGCGCGTCAAGAGTGGATAGAGAATGCTCAGCGTGTAGAAGTTCGCGCTGTCGACCATCGCGCGACGGTCGAGGTCAGTTGGATAGAGGTCGTCGCGCCCCTCGCGGCTCGCGAGGTACATCATCACCGCGCAGCTCTCGCCGAGGACCCCTTTTGGTAGCTCGTCGGTCTCGACCGTCGGCGTCAGGCCCGCCGGGTACTTCGCGAGGTACTCCTCGTCCTGCGTCTTACCCCATACGTTCTCTTCCTCGACGGGGAGCCCGGCGGCGCGTACGAAGACGCGGACCGACATGTTGTTGACGCTGGGCGGGAGCATGTTCAGCTTCATTGCCATGACCGAACCTTTCTGTCGCTTCTCAGTCGAGATCTTCTCCGACGAGGCGCGCACCGGCAACCATCGACTGAAGCTTGCGGAACGCCCGCTTGCGCGGGAGGTACTTCATGCCACAGTCCGGCGCCACCACGAGCCTCTCCGGTCCTACGACTGTGAGCGCCTTCCGGATCCGGTCGGCGACGAGCGGCGGTGTCTCGACCTCGCTCGAGCCCAGGTCGAGAACTCCCAGGATGATCGTCTTCTCGGGGACGCCGCGCAGCACGTCCGCGTCGAGATCGGGCTGTGCCGCCTCGAGCGAGAGATGCGTCGCGAGGCAGTCGTTGAGCTCGCGGAGAAACGGGTAGCCGGTGAGTCGGCTCTTGACGATGTGCGCGTAGCCGAAGCAGGTGTGGACGACCGTCTCGCCCTCGATGCCGTCGAGCGCGCGGTTGATCGCTTCGACGGCATACTCTCGCGCCGGCTCCGGGCGTGCCTGGAGATACGGCTCGTCGATCTGGACGACGTCTGCTCCGGCCGCCTTGAGGTCGCGCAGCTCCCCGTTGACGGCCTCCGCGTAGGCGAGCGCGAGGCGACGCGCGTCGGCGTAGTAGTCGTTCTGGGCCTGCTGCGTCATCGTGAACGGCCCCGGAACGGTGATCTTGATCCGGCGGTCGGTGATCAAGCGCAGGAACTC
>JBKPFP010000038.1:0-3330 GCA_046744435.1 Actinomycetota bacterium
TCCAGGATCCGTACGCGTCGCTGAACCCGCGCAAGCGCGTCGGCTTCATCGTCGCCGAGGCGCTCGAGGTGCACAAGCTCGGTACCGCGGCCGAAATCAAGCGCCGGGTGCAGGAGCTGCTCGAGGTCGTCGGCCTCAACCCCGAGCACTACAACCGCTTCCCGCATGAGTTCTCCGGGGGCCAGCGCCAGCGCATCGGCGTGGCGCGCGCGCTCGCGATCAGCCCCAAGCTGATCGTCTGCGACGAGCCGGTCTCGGCGCTCGACGTCTCCGTGCAGGCGCAGATCCTCAATCTGTTGAAGGACCTGCAGCAGGAGTTCGGGCTCACGTACCTCTTCATCGCCCACGATCTCAACGTCGTGCGGCACATCTCCGACCGTGTGATGGTCATGTACCTCGGCCACGCCGTCGAGATCGCGACGCGGGAGCAGCTGTACGTCGAGCCGAAGCACCCCTACACCGGGGCGCTGCTCTCGGCCGTGCCGATCCCGAACCCCGAGCAGGGCCGGAATCGCAAGTCGATCGTCCTCGAGGGCGACGTTCCGAACCCGATCAACCCGCCCAGCGCGTGCTGGTTCCATCCGCGCTGCCCCCGTTTCCACGAGGGCCACTGCGACGTGGAGACACCGCCGCTGTACTCGATGGGCGACGGCCACTACGCCGCCTGTCACTACCCGCTCGAGCGCTGGCCGCTCACGGCGGACGAGATGCGGCAGCGGAACGGGGCGGCCCGAGGCGAGTAGGTGCTCGCCGGCGCCGCTCGCCGCATACTCGGCCTCTTCGCGGTCGTCGGCGGCGTCACGGTTTTCGTCTCGGTCGCGCTCGCCCTGCTCACGGACACTTCGGTCCGGCGCGCAATCGCGGTCGGCTTCTACGCCGTCGGGTCGATCATCCTGCTCTCGGGCTTCTTCGTCGGCAACCGCGGCGTCCTCCGTGCTGACACGGACGACGAGAAGGGCAGCCTGCTGCTCGGTTTCGGCCGGCGGCGGGTGCGCTCGGCCACCGGCGAGGAGCAGCGCGAGAACGTTCGCGTCTCGGCGCTCGTGATCGGGCTCGGGATCGTGCTCTTGGTTCTGGGCACGCTGGCCGATACTGAGAACAGACTTGCGTAAGCTCTAACTTCGACGCCTCTTCTCTCGTCCAACTAGACAATGGGACTCGTCCAGGCACACATGCGCCATCGTTGCGACCGGATCCGCGAGTGGATCTCCCTCGAGCTCGACGGAGAGCTCTCTCGCATCGAGCGCGCGCTCGTCGACCGGCACCTGGCGGTATGCGGCGAATGCACGGCGTTCGCGGCCGAGGTCCGCGGCTTCACGCAGGCGCTGCGCGAGGAGAGCCTGGAGCCGCTCGCGCGGCCGATCCAGCTGCCGAGCCGTACGCGGGTCTCGTTGCGCCCGGTCCAGGTCGCCGCCGCCGCGGCGGTCGCCCTGATCGCAGTCGGCATCGGGAGCCTCTCGAGCTCGCTGCTCGACGGCAGCGTCAGCGAGCGGATCACGCCGGCAGCCGGCATGCGCGTGGACGAGGGTAAGGATCAACTCCGCGCCCGCCAGCTGCAGGAGCTGACCGAGCGCATCGCCCAGGTCGCGCCGCGGCCGGTCGGCACCCAGCCTGTATAAGACAGGCAGAGTGCTTGCCTCACCGGTCTCTTCCTACGTCTGAGCGCTGGACCATGCCGCCCGTGTGGCGGCCGGCGTGAAGCGCTCGGAGCTCCGCCTCCTGGACGAGGAGCCACCACGGCGCTTCGATAAACTGAGGTCGCTCGCCCGGCGCGCGCTCGCGCGAAGGAACCCACCTCTCCAGGAGTCCAATGCCTGAGTCAGGAAACGGTCAGAACGTCGGCAAAGTGATCGAGATCCAGGGCGTCGTCATCGACACGCTCTTCACCGATGAGCTGCCCGAGATCAACAACGCGCTCCGCATCTCGGTGGACGGACGCGACCTGATCGCCGAGGTGCAGCAGCATCTCGGTGACGACCGGGTCCGCGCCGTCGCCATGGACTCGACGGACGGCCTCGCGCGCGGGGTCGACGTCGTCGACCTCGGCGGGCCGATCTCGGTGCCGGTGGGCGAGCAGACGCTGGGCCGCCTGTGGAACGTGATCGGCGACCCGATCGACGAGAAGGACCCGCCGACGGATGGGGTCGAGCGCTGGCCCATTCACCGCGATCCGCCGCTGTTCGAGGAGCTCGAGCCCAAGACCGAGGTCTTCGTCACCGGGATCAAGGTCATCGACCTGATCGCGCCGTACGTGCGCGGCGGCAAGGTCGGCCTGTTCGGCGGCGCGGGCGTCGGCAAGACGGTCCTCATCCAGGAGCTGATCCACAACGTTGCCCGTGAGCACGGCGGCGTCTCCGTCTTCTCAGGCGTGGGCGAGCGCACGCGCGAGGGGAACGACCTCTGGATCGAGATGCAGGAGTCGGGTGTGCTCGACAAGGTCGCGCTCGTCTACGGGCAGATGAACGAGCCGCCTGGCGCGCGCCTGCGCGTGGGGCTCTCCGGCCTGACGATGGCCGAGTACTTCCGCGACCAGGGCCAGGACGTGCTGCTCTTCATCGACAACATCTTCCGCTTCGTGCAGGCCGGCTCGGAGGTCTCGGCTTTGCTCGGCCGCATGCCGAGCGCCGTCGGCTACCAGCCGACGCTCGCAACCGAGATGGGCCAGCTGCAGGAGCGCATCACGTCGACGCGCAAGGGCTCGGTCACCTCCATTCAGGCGATCTACGTCCCCGCGGACGACCTGACCGACCCGGCGCCGGCGAACACCTTCGCGCACCTCGACGCGACGACCACGCTCTCGCGTGCGATCGTCGAGCAGGGCATCTACCCCGCAGTCGATCCGCTCGACTCGGTCTCGCGCGCCCTCCAGCCGGACGTCGTCGGCCAGGAGCACTACGACACGGCGACGCGCGTACAGCAGGTGCTGCAGCGGTACAAGGACCTCCAGGACATCATCGCGATCCTCGGCATGGATGAGCTGGCCGACGAGGACAAGCTGACCGTGCAGCGCGCACGGAAGATCCAGCGCTTCCTCTCGCAGCCGAACTTCGTCGCGGAGCAGTTCACGGGGCAGCCCGGCGAGTACGTCACGGTCGAGGACACGATCAAGGGCTTCCAGGAGATCCTCGAAGGCAAGCACGACGAGCTTCCGGAGCAGGCCTTCTACATGGTCGGGACGATCGAGCAGGCGGTCGAGAAAGCGCGCGTCGGGGCCGGGGCGGAGGAGCCCGAGCCGACGGCCGAGGATGAGCCGCCCGCCGAAGAGCGCGAGCCCGAGCCGGCGACGGTCTAGTCCTTGGCCGACGAAGCTCGGACCTTCTCGGTCTCGCT
>JBKPFP010000152.1:0-7044 GCA_046744435.1 Actinomycetota bacterium
GCCGGCGGCCAGGAACGCGAAGTGGATGACGAACTTGACGAGGCCCTTGCCGAAGAGCGAGAGCGCCTGCTTCGTCTCGAGGTTGAAGAAGCCGGCCAGGTAGACGAGCAGCAGCGCCGTCGCGAACCCGAGCACGGCCAGGGCGGTCGGACTGAAGAACCGGTCGCGCTCTTCGATGCGCAGCGCGACGAAGGCGACGAGGAACCCGACCGCAAGCACGTCGGCGATACTCACGCGGCCGGCGACGTTCCAGTACACGTTCTGGAACGACACGGAGAAGAGCGTGGCGAAGAAGAGCAGGTCCGCGACACGCGTCGTGCTCTTCACGCCACGCTCCGCACGAGGTCGGCGAGTTCCTCCGAGCGGGCGCGGCGTGAGAGGCTCTGGCGCAGCTCCTTCGGCATCCGCGTGCCGTCGAGCGCTCCCGCCCGCCAGCGGGCCTCGAGCCCCGAGATCGCGTCCCGCAGGCCGCGCACGTCGTCCGGCGGGACGACGACGCCGGCGCCGGCACGCCGCACGAGGTCCGCGGCGACGCCGTCTCCCGGCACCGCCGCGAGGATCGGCCGCTCGGCGGCGAGGTACTCGAAGATCTTCCCCGAGGGCACCGTCCGGCCGCGACCGCCCGCCTCCGGCAGGAGCAGCAGAAGCGCCTCCGAGTCGCGCTGCAGCTCGAGCGCGCGCCGTCGCGGCACGTACTCGAGCTCCTCGAGGCGCTCGCCCAGTCCGAGCTCTTCGGCGAACTCGCGGTCGGACGACCTCAGGCCTCCGACGAAGCGGGCGACGACGTCGGGGGGCGACTCGGCGAGCGCGCGCAGGAACGGCCGCGGGTCGCGCTTGCCGAAGAAGCTCCCGGTGTGCGTGATGCGAAAGCGCTCGCCGCTCCGGTACTCGAGGCCCTCGAAGTCGTCGAAGTCGCAGCCGTTCGGGATCGTCCGCACCTCGCGCGCGCCGAGCCCGCGCATCTCACCCGCGATGGTGTCCGACACCGCGGCGACCGCATCGGCATAACGGGCGACGAGCTTTGCGACGAGTGCCTGGCCGCGCTCCTTCGCGCGGACTGCGAGCCGCTCGACGTCGCGATCCGGGTTGGCGGCGATCGAGTCGCGCAGGTCGGCCACCCAGGGCACGCCTGTCGCCTGCTTGACCACCGCGCCGATCAGGTTCACCGAGGCAGGCGGAGACGTCGTGAGCAGGACGTCGATCCGCTCCTCCTGCACGATGCGCCTCGCGGCGGGGATCGCGGTCAGGCCCCAGGTGACGAACTCGTCCGGCACGAGCAGCCTGCGCGAGAAGAGCACGGCCTGGCGCAGCATGCGGTCGACCCCCTCCAGACCGTGCAGCTCCTCCCTGGGTAGGCGTCCTCGAGGCCCGACGTATTTCACCCGGTGCACGCGCACGCCGTCAGGCGCGTCCGCCTCGTCGTCGCGGTGCACCCACTTCGGATCGTCCGGCGCCAGCACGTGCGTCTCGATCCCCAGCTCATGGAAGTGTGCCGAGGTCTTGAGCGGCCGGGCGACGCCGCCGCCACCCGCCGGCGGGAAGTACATCGTCACGAGCAGCACCCGCATCGGGCGCAAAAGCTAGCCCGGAAGCGGTCGCGTTCGGCGGCCAACCACCGTGAAGAGCGGCTTGCGCTTGCCCTCGAAGCGCGAGCTCGTGTGGTAGTCGACCCTGACGTCCTCGAAGCCGAGGACGCCGATCATTTGCTTGATCGCCGCGGGCGTGAAGTGCCACCACGACTCGCGCGGCTGGACGCGCTTGAAGTCCGGGAGGAACGCGAGCGACGGCTTGAGCAGGCTCGCAGCCATCTGCGGCAGCGAGTAGCGCAGCGAGGGGTTCTCGACCACGACCACCGTCTCGGTCGTCAGCCGCAGCGCCCGCTCGAGCGCGAGAAACGGGTCGCGCAGGTGGCGCAGGACGTTGCCGAAAGTAGCCACCTCGACGCGGCCGATCGCCTCCGGGATCTCGTAGACCGTCCCGTAGACGACCTGTGCGGACGACTCGAAGGCGCGATGGGCGAGCCACCAGCCGTTGTTGAGCCGGCCCATGTGCTCGCGCCGGTCGGCTTCGAACGACTCGTGGTCGTACTGAGCGTACGGGACGACGTCCCACGACTGCGCGTCCGAGAGGTCGTAGGCGACGACCTCGGCGCCGCGGCCCTCCATCGTGAAGCAGAGGAACCCGCTCGCCGTGCCGACCTCGAGCACCCGCTTGCCGTTCAGATCGACGTTGCCGAGGTAGTCGTCGACCCCTCCCCGTAGATCCCACGGCCCCTGAACGACCCCGTAGCCAGGGATCTCCATGGAGTGGTAGAAGTAGCAGTCCTCGAGCTCGATGACCGTGCGCGGCTCGGCGTAGATGCCGCTCACGGTCTGGCGTTCCGTCCGGGCCATGGCCGCGGCACCCTACCGTCCGCAGTGAAGCGTTGCTACAACACCCGAGTGGCTCCCCTGGCCCGCAGCGCCTGCGCGCTCTTCGTCCTTGCCTTGATCCTCCCGGCCGCCGCGGGCGCGTACTCGTGGCCGCTGCGTCCGTTCTACAAGGCCCACGTCATCCGCGGCTACTTCAACGACCCGCGCAAGGTTGGGACGTCCACGAGCTTCCACTTCGGGGTCGACATCGTGGCCGACGACCTCGAGCCGGTCTACGCGGTCGAGGCCGGACGGGCGCGCGTCCGCAAATCGTCGGTCGCCGTCGTCGCCCGCGGGCGCACGCTCTCCTACTGGCACATCGTGCCGGCGGTGCGGAACGGCCAGCACATCGCGTTCCACCAGGTCGTCGGCCTCATCGAGCCGGGCATGGAGCACCTGCACCTGGCCGAGTTCCGCAGCGGGAGCTACATCAACCCGTTGCGCATCGGTGGGCTCGCCCCGTTCATCGACGACACGGTCCCGCGGATCCCGACGATCACGTTCTACGGCGACGGCCGGCCCATGCCCGTGGCCGAGGTGCGGGGGACTGTCGACCTGACGACCGACGCGCACGACCTCCCGCCGTTGCCGCTCCCGCCGCCCGAGTGGGCCCAGACGCGCCTCGCTCCCGCCCTGATCCGCTGGCGGATCATGCAGGGGCACACGCAGATCCGGCCGTGGCAGACGTCGGTCGACTTCCGGACGTTTCTCGTCCCGTCGAACCTCTTCGGCTTCGTCTACGCACCGGGGACGTACCAGAACCGTCCCAGCCGCCCGGGGCGCTACGAGTACTACCTCGCGCGCAACTTCGATACGCGAGCGCTGCCGAACGGCCTCTACAGCGTCGAGGTCGAGGCCTGGGACACGCAGGAGAACATCGGCCGCGCGGCCTACGCGTTCCTCGTAACGAACTAGAGGTCCCGGCCCCCGGGGCCGGGACTCGCCGAAAGTGCCTTGCACTTTCGGCGACTGAAAGCTCGCCTCGTTTGATGCCCGCGCCCTGACGCGCGTGTGGTTGGGGCACGCAGGCAAGGCCTCCGCCCGATCTCTGTTACTGGTTTGGTTACTTCACCAGGAAGGCGAGCCCGGTGCCGATCTTGATCGGCGTGCGGCCCTGCTGCGCTGCGAACCGCGGGAAGGCCTCCGTCGAGTTGACGTCGTCGGAGATCAGCGCCCCGCCGTCGCGGAGCGCCGGCCAGGCCTCGTTGTACTCGAACCACATGCAGTCGAACGAGTGCTCGCTGTCGTGCATGAACGTGTCGATCGTGCCGACGCGCCCGAGCAGCGTCGGCAGCTCCTCCTGGCTGCGGCCCAGGATCAGCGTCCACGGCGCCCGCAGCTCGTCGGGGATCAGCCAGCCCGGCTCCTTGCCCGGCGGGAACCCGGTGCGCCCGGTGCCCCGGTAGAAGGCGCCCGCCTCGTACTCGCGGCCCACCTCGCGCGGCAGGTCGATCGAGTACAGCTCGCCGGTCCCGTTGTGCTGGATGGCGAGCAGCGAGAAGGCGGTCGAGAAGCCGTTCGCGACGCCGGTCTCGACGGCGAGGCGCGGCCTCAGCTCCCGCAGGATCGAGTAGAGGTAGACGCCCTCCCGCGGCTCGATCGCGCCGAGGGTCGAGGGCGGGCCCTGCTCGCCGAGCTCGGCAACCGTCTGTTGGAACTCGCGCCCGCGGTCGCGCAGGTGCTCGACGAGCCCGCTGTCGCGCACCTCCCGCGAGTACTGGGCGAGCTTGCGGCTGTCGCCGAGGAAGGAGGAGACGAAGTCACGGCGCAGGCGCTCGGCCCGGAGCAGGTCGCCCGGGCGGAGGGCGGCGCGGACTGCGCGGCGCACGGGCACCGGCGTCACCTTGCGAAGGACGGTCGAGACCAAGCGCGCGATTCTACGTCCGAGTGACCCGGTAGAGGACGAAGCGCTCGTCCTGGTAAGCACGCGGCAGCGGCAGCGTGATGTCGAAGCGCCGCCTCGCGATCACGATCCAGCCGGCGCCGTAGCTGCGAACGATCCTGATGTTGCGCGTGCGCAGGAACTCCGTCACATCCTTGCGTCGCTCGTACGGGCGGTTATTGGTCGTGTCGGCGACGTGAGCGGGCGGCGCGGCGGCTACGTGCACCGGCGCGTAGGCGGCGATCCGGTAGCTCGTGGCGAGGTCGGAGAAGACGGTGCCGCCCTGCGGGACGCGCGTGCGGAGGGCGTCGACCAGGCCCGGCGTGAGCGCGAACCGGTCGGGCGGATCGCGCTCGAGGTAGTCGAAGCCCGCGACCGCGACCGGCACCGTGAACGCACAGGCGGCGGCCGCGGTCCAGGCGGGCGGCGCCGGCGTGAACCCGCGCCGGACGACCGCGGCGGCGACGAGGCCCACGACCGCTGCCGCGAGCGCGAGCCAGACCACCCAGGCCGGCCCGCCGACGACGAGCCGGTACGAGAACTCGCCCGGGTACTCGAGCTGCAGGGCGGCCCCCGCGCCGAAGGCGGCGAAGCAGCCGGCGAGCCGGAGGCGGCCGACGAGGCTCGCCGCGCCGGCGAGGGCGAACGGTATGGGCAGGAACGCCGTCAGCCGGCGGGACTGCGAGAGCGACACGTTGTCGGAGAGTGCGTCGAAGAGCGGCGGCGTCAGCAGAATCGCCAGCACGGCCCGCGACCCGCCCAGGACGACGGCTGCGAACCGGCTCTTCCCGGCGAGCGCGGCCAGCGGTATGCAGAGCAGGCCGGCGACCGCGACGGCACCTCCGCGCGAGATCATCTCCGGCGCCAGCCTCAGCCAGCCGTCGACGACGTCGATCTGGCCCGCGTAGTGCGCGAGCGAACGGGCGCTCTCGGCGGCGCCCGGGTCGTGCGAGGCGGTCTTCTCGACGAGCGGCCGCAGCCAGAGCGCGTAGAGCGACGCCGGCAGGAGGATGGCGACGAGCGCGCCGGCCAATCGGACTCCTTCTCGCCAGCGCTCGGGGGCGAGGACGAGACGCGCGACGAGGAAGCCGGCAACGGGGACGGCGACGTAGAACGTGTACGTGGGGTGGACGGCGGCGATCGTGAGCGAGGCCGCCGCCAGGCCGAGCAGATGACGCCACCGGCCCTCGTGGACGAGCGTGAAGACGATCGCCAGCAGCGCGGGCGCGAGCAGCGCGCGCGAGGCGGTCGGTGGCAGCGCCATGAAGTCGAAGGATCCGGTGCCGGCGCGGGCGAAGCCGAGCAGGGCGGCCTGCGCGACGGCGACCGCGATCCCGGCGCCCCAGGAACGGAAGAGCGCCGCACCCGCGGCGTAGGCCATCAGCAGCGCGAGCGGCGTCAGGATCGCCGGCAGGTGCAGCATGACCGTCGCCGGGTCGACGCCGGCCAGCTTGGCGACCGCCGCGAGCGCCGCGTGCCAGAGCGGGAACGCGTAGCCGGGGTGGGCGTCGCCGTCGTGGAACTCGTTGACCGAGTCGATCGACGACAGCTCGTCGAGCGAGGCGAGCTTCGTCACCCGGCCGAGATGGAAGAGCGCGTCCCCGCCGATCGAGCTCGACGACCACCAGACGGCGCCAGCGAACACCGTCCCAGCGGCGAGCACAGCAGCGCCTCCCCAGGCGTGCGTCCGCGCGAGGGGTACGGGGGCCCGCAGCAGTGCCGGCACGAGCGCGACCGCGGCCACGGCGGCGAGCAGGCCGATGGTCGTCTCGATCGAGCCGTCGACGGCGAAGGTGACGGCCAACACGGCGAAGAGCGCCGCGAGGCTCGACGCGAACGCGCCGGCGACCGTGGCGCTGACGGCGGCCGGCCTGCCAAGTGCGCGCATGATGATCGCCCCGGGCAGAAGCAGCACGCAGGCCGTCGCGGCCGCGAGCCGCACGGCGAGCGCGATCCCCTCGGCCGGGAGGAGCCGCGCGAGGCCGAGTATCGCGGGCGCTGCGAGGACGAGGCCGAGGAAGAGGAACGAGGAGGCCAGGCGGCCGAGCCCCGCCCGGTACGTCCGCACGCCTGCGCTCACGGCAACCATGCGTCCGCTTCCTCCGCCAGCTGCGCCGCCGAGACGCAGGCTCCGCCGCGCGCGTGGACGTACTCGATGAACCGCCGGTAGAGCCGGTCCCACCCGGGGTGCAGCGCCGAGTCCCACTGCTCCGAGTGCCAGAGCACCGCGAAGCCGCCGCCGTGCTCCGCCGCCCAGTCGACGAGCGCGCCGAGGTGAGTCGCGGCCTGCCGCGCGCTGAGGTTCAGGTCGCGCTGCTCGCCGAGCGTCACGTCCATCGCCGCCAGGGGAACCTCGACCAGCCGCACGGGCTGATCGCGCTCGAAGTCCCAGGGGCGGAAGGGATGCGCGATCCCGGCGCGGAAGCCCGGCTGGTCGGCGAAGCCGAGCGTCGAGTCGTAGACGAAGCCGAGGCTCTCGAGGGCCGCCAGGTTCGAATGCGGGTCGAGGCGCAGGAAGTGGTAGCGCTGGCCCCGCACGGCACCCGCGAGCGCCTCGAGCTTCCGTTTCTCCGCTGCGAGGCGATCGGCGCGGTCGGCGGCCGAGTAGCTCCCGTGCAGCGCGACTTCCGCTCCCCCGACGAGCAGCGTCTCGACGAGCAGCGGGGGTACGCGCTCGTAGGTCTCCGCCGCGGGGCCGTCGAGCGGGTGGCTGTGCGCGGCCATGACGAAGAAGGTCGAAGCCGCCCCGAA
>JBKPFP010000399.1:0-1411 GCA_046744435.1 Actinomycetota bacterium
CCGGCTCCGGGAGCGCGTCGAGGAGCTGGAGACGCGCGCGCAAGAGCTCGCGGGGGAGGAGTTCATGCTCGGCTCCACACAGCAGGTCGGGCGAATCCTCTTCGAGAAGCTCGGCCTGACCCCGGGCCGCAAGGGCAAGACTGGCTTCTCGACCGACACGCGCGTCCTGCGGACGATCAGGGGCGAGCACGAGATCGTCGGCGTGATCGAGGAGTGGCGCGAGTACACGAAGCTGATCAACACGTACCTGGCGCCGCTCCCCGAGCTGATCGGGGTGGACGGCCGCCTGCACACGACGTTCAACCAGGCCGTCGCCGCGACCGGGCGGCTCTCGACCTCGAACCCGAACCTGCAAGCGATCCCGATCCGCACCGAGCTCGGCCGCGAGATCCGCTCCGCGTTCGTCGCCGAGCCGGGGAGCAAGCTGCTCTCGGCGGACTACTCGCAGATCGAGCTGCGCATCCTCGCGCACGTCTCCGGCGAGCCGAAGCTCCGCGAGGCGTTCGAGCGCGGCGAGGACATCCACAAGGCGACGGCCGCCGAGGTGCTCGGGGCCGATCCCGCCGAGCTGACCACCGCCCAGCGGTCGATCGCGAAGATGATCAACTTCGGGATCGTCTACGGGATCTCGTCGTTCGGGCTCTCCGAGAACCTCGAGATCCCGCGCGAGGAGGCGCAGGCGTACATCGACGCCTACCTCGCTCGCTTCCCGCACGTGCAGGACTTCATCCGGCGCACGATCGAGCAGGCGGAGCGCGACGGCTACGCGACGAGTCTGCTCGGCCGCAGGCGGCCCGTGCCCGAGCTGCGCGCCTCGAACCGGCAGACGCGGGGACTCGGCGAGCGCCTGGCCGTCAACTTCGTCATGCAGGGCTCGAATGCGGACATCATCAAGGTCGCGATGGTGCGCATCCACGAGCGCTTGCGGGCGGAGGGGCGCAGCGCGCGGCTCGTCCTCCAGGTGCACGACGAGCTCCTGCTCGAGGTGCCCGAGGCCGAGGTGTCGGCCGTGAAGGAGCTCGTACGCGAGGAGATGTGCCGCGCGTACGACCTCGACCCGCCTCTGGCTGTCGACGTCGGCGTGGGCGACGACTGGCACGAGGCGAAGTCGTAGCCAGCCGGTAACGGCCTGGGTCGCCGCGGGCGACGTCGAAGAGAGCCGACTACACTCCCGCGCTGGGCCATGGCCTCGGGGGCCATGGCTCGGTGAGATCACGTCAGGGGGAGGTTGAGGGACTTGTCTCGTGCTCGCTTTCGTACGGCCCGTACCGCGGGCCTCGCGCTCGTCGCTCTCGGCATGCTGCTACTGGGCTCGCTGCCCGCCGCAGCCGATACGACCGCCCAGCCGCTGCCCTTCACGCAGGACTGGAGCAACACAGGCTTGATCACCACGAACGACGACTGGTCGGGG
>JBKPFP010000071.1:0-3734 GCA_046744435.1 Actinomycetota bacterium
TGTCCGTGCTCTACAACGGCACACGGGCCCTGTACGAGCGGGCCGGCTTCAGCTATCTCCGCCCCAAAGGCAAGAGGAACTGTGTAATGCGCAGGGTTGTGCCTTGAGCGTGCGTGAGCGACTGGTCGCTGGAATGCAGTCGGGGGTAATCACCACTCTGTAGTCACTGAGTTCATGGGCCGAATCAGCGACTCGGACCCGCTCACTGCCCTCAGCCTGGGCATGGCCGAGGTCGGTCGCCGACCTACACTCTTCGCCGTGCCGTACCAGGCGGAAAGGACGGGGCAGGTCAGGCCGGGACTCAAGATCCACGAGTTGAAGACCGACAACCGTGCGGTGTGCGGGAACTCGCGCCGCCAGCCGATGGACGACCTCGGCCCCGGAACCGTGACCTGCGAATCCTGCGCCCTGGATACCGGCCACCATATGGCTAGCAGCAGCCCCATGCGTTACTTCCGCATCACGAAGCGCAACGAGCAGACCGGCGAGACGCGTGTCGACATCATCGGCGCAACACACGTCCCAGGGCTCGCGACCTACGAGGTGAATCAGGGGTGGAGCATCGTCAGCCCAATCGAAGAGCTGGACGGGCCACCTCCGCTCTCCGATGACGCGGTCGAAGAACTGACGGGCGTATTCGCGGATCACTTGAAGAGGAAGCACGTGAACGAGGCCTTCCTTGATCTCGTCGCGGCAGATCGCCGGGCAGGGGATCGCGCGCGCCAGCACGCCTGCGAGCGTCGTCGTGCCCGAGCGTGGCGGACCGCTGACTACGACTAGGAGCGGCAGCGTCACGGTCGCCTAGACCCAAGCTCGGAGGTCGCAGTGACCACTGTCACAGACACCAAGGCGGACGGCTATCAACTCCTGTTCAAGAGTGAGACGGACATGCCGGAGGACGATCCTCTTCGAGAAATAGGGCGTCTAGCCGATGGGCAGACGCTGAGGCCGGTCTCCGTCTCGCGCGAGTGATTGGTGGAAGCTGAAGAAGTCCTTCGGGTCGTACTTCGCCTTAATAAGCAAGAGGCGCTGGTAGTTCTCCCCGTAGTACGCGCGAGCCCAGTCCTGCAGATCCGGATCCGGGAAATTGGGATAGACGCCACCAGATCCCGAGGGATGCACGAGTTCCCATGATCGCCTGAGCCAGGCGCGAGCGGCCGCGATTTCGGCTGTGGACGCGTCCTGATCGATCACGATCAGGTGTTGGACCAGGAACAGCACGTTCCGGTGGACGAAGGCGGTGGCGTCTGCGGGCACGCGGTTGTAAGCGCCGCCCCACGGCGTGAAGGTCACCTCGAGCGATCGGCCGGGAGTTGGCCTCCGTGCGAGGTTCTCGACGAGCATCGCGATCGTCTCGCTCGGGATGGCTCGCCGGAAGAACTCCGATTTCGTGAAGAGGTGGCCCTCCGGAGGCGGCTGGTCCGAAGCAGACTGCTCGTCCTGACCACCCTCAGTTCCGAGCTCGCTTAGGTACCGCTTCGCCTCTCTGTAGGGCAGGCGCAGCTGCGTTCCTGACGCTGGTTCCGCGCCAGCCTGCGCGGTCAGCTCATCGAGGAGACCCAAGGCGTCGGCTTCGCTGTCGATCACGGCACCGACGACTTCGACTACGGGCGGCGATTCACCGTCGCCGGAGGCGGTCATCCGCAAGGTGGCGTCGAGCTCATCGGGCCCGCTGGGTGCCCAGGCCAACCAGGCCTCGGCGACCCTGGCGGCGTGAGCGATCGGCCAGACGAGGCGAAAGACAGTCACCGACGGCGCCGCCAGAGTCCGAAACGCGAACGACGTGACGACACCGAAGTTCCCACCACCGGCGCCGCGCAGCGCCCAGAAGAGGTCCGCCTCGCGTTGCTCGTCGCATTCGACGACGCGTCCGTCCGCCAAGACCACTTGTGCCTCGAGAAGGTTGTCGCAGGTAAGGCCGTACTTCCGACCGAGAATCCCGAGTCCGCCGCCGAGAGTGAGGCCGGCGATCCCAACAGACGGACCGCAACCCGCGGCGATCGTACGGCCGTGCTCCTGCAGCGCGTCGTAGAGATCTTCGAGTCGCACGCCGGCGCCGACGGTTGCCACTTCACCCTCGACGGAAACGGAATCCATGGGCGTGACGTCGATGACGATCCCTTCGGTCGAGGAACGCCCGGCGACGGAGTGCCCTCCGCTTCGGATTGCCGCATGCAGGCCGTCGCGCCCTGCGAACGCGATCGCGGCGGAGACGTCGGCGGGAGTTCTGCATAGGACGACGGCCTCTGGTCTCACGCCCTGGAAGCGGGCCATCGCCGGCTTGCGCAGCCGGTCGTAGTCGGCCGCGCCCGGCAGAACGACGCTGCCGGCGATAGCCCCATCTAGCGCCTCCCAGTCAGCCGCGTGTGTCACGACGCCTGGATCCTGCCTGGCACGCGACGGCATGCGTCGCAGCCAGCCTCGTTCAAAGTGGCGAACGTGGGGTAGGCCTCCCCTGCGCTCACCGCCGCGACCTCGACCTTCACCTATGGGTACAGCGGCGCCAGCAACCGCACGGCCGGGTACCACAGCGCCGAAAGCTTCAAGACTCGAACGATCCGCTCGTCGGTCTCGATCTCGCGCCTCAGCCGGCGACGACGCCGAGGCGACCAGGATCGCCAGCCTGGCATCTCAACCTCAACGCTCCAGAACAGCGGGGGATCGTGCGGGAGGTCGTCCGGCATGGTGTGACCGTAATGCCGACTGTCGCGAAGCGGCCAACCCGCGTCCTGAGACGAGGGGAAGGCAGTCAGGGATAACGACAACTCTGTAGTTAGGCGAGGACTCTCGCCTGGGCCAGCGTTCCGAAATGACGCCTGACGGGCCGCCGCGAAAGTTCGACCAGCTAGCCGATCTGCTCGGCCAGCCCGATAAGAAGTCCTTCGGGCCCGCGGATGTAGCAGAGCCGATACGAGTCTTCGTACTGGACCACTTCGCTGCTGACGAGCTGCGCGCCGTGCTTGCGGAGCCCGGCAAGTGTCTCGTCGATGTCGTCGACGGCAAACATGACGCGTAGGTAGCCGAGAGAGTTCACCGGGGCGTTCCGGTGATCGGCGACCACAGGTGGCGTCAGAAACCGCGAGAGCTCGAGCCGGCTGTGGCCGTCCGGCGTGCGCATCATCGCGATCTCGACGCGCTGGTCGCCCAGTCCAGTGACGCGCCCCGCCCACTCTCCTTCGACCGTGCCTCGCCCTTCGAGCTCCAGACCGAGCTCGGCGAAAAAGGAGACGGCGGCGTCGAGGGATTCCACGACGATGCCGACGTTGTCCATCCGTTGAAGCGTCACGTGGCCGACTCTAGTCCTGTTGCCGCATCGACACGCCCACCGGACGAGCACACCCGCTGATGGTCGCGCCGTCGGCACGATGGCTTCGTTGTTCGTTCCTCTCCCGCCTGACGTGCGCGAGCGTACTGTCGTTTGAGCGCGGTCAGGGGTAATCGCAACTCTGTAGTCGCCGACTCGATCCCTCTGGTTCGAGTCAGACGACACGCTCGCATCCGCGAGTGTTCGCGAATAACGCCTGAATCTACGCCCAGGGCAGACGAGCCCAGTTCGGCGGTCGCTCTCGCCGGAACCGCTCGACCGTCGCGTACGCCTGCCTCCAGTCGGAGGTCTCCTCCGCCACGCTCGCGCCGTAGCGCGCCGCGAGCTCCGACACCGGGTAGTGCGCTCCCGTGCCCGAGCGCGAACCGACCATCAGGATCACACACGGCCCCTCGCCCGCGCCCACGAG
>JBKPFP010000338.1:0-4732 GCA_046744435.1 Actinomycetota bacterium
CCGTTCGAGTCGAGCCGCCAGCGCCAGGTCTTCGGCCCCTGGCGTCGCTCGACGGTCAGGAACTGCTCCGTCTTCTCCGGTCTGACGACGATGGTCTCGCGACCGAACGGCGTCTTCCGCTCGACACCTGCGTCGTACCGCTCCCAGGCGTCGCGCTCGCCGCTGCCGGCCAGGGAGACCGTCGCCTCACGACCGGCGACGCGGAAGCCGGAGCGCTCGAGGTGCACGACCACGCCCTCGGCCGGCCGGCGCACGAGCGCCGCGTCGGGGCGGGGAGCGCCGAGGTCGACCACGACGAGCCGCTGAGCCGAGGCGTCCTCGCCCCGGTCGATCAGCATCAAGGCAGGCAGGAACGCGAACGCAAGGAGGCCGAGCGCGACCACCCACCGCATCGGAGGTCGCGCTCGGTTGAGAGAGAGGCGTCCGACGACTGCCGCCGAACGTCCCCTGGGCCGCGTGAGACGTGCGTTCGCCATTTCCTTCTGTCCCGTTGTCGCTCGGCCCGGTAGGAAGGAGGGCGGGGTCGGGTATGAAAACCGTATGAAGCCATGCAAATCACCCGTGCGAGGCACCCCTAATGGGTGACGCCGGCGGAAAAGAGGCCCGCGTGCTCGTCGTCGACGACGACGAGGACATTCGTATGCTCGTCCGGGAGCTGCTCCAGCGGGCCGGTTTCGAGGTGCTCGAGGAGGCGAACGGCCGCGCCGCGCTACGCGTGTTCCACGCCTCTCGCCCCGACCTCGTCGTCCTCGACGTCGCGATGCCGGAGCTGAGCGGGTGGGAGACGCTCGAGCGGATCCGCGAGCTGAGCGACGTGCCCGTCTTGATGCTGACGGCCAAGGACGCGGAGGCGGACCGGGTGCGGGGGCTCCGCTCGGGCGCCGACGACTACGTCACGAAGCCGTTTGCGCGCGACGAGCTCGTGGCGCGCGTCGAGGCGCTGCTCCGGCGCGCCGCGCCGCGCGAGGAGCAGCCGGCGACCTACGCCGACGGCTTCGTCGCCGTCGACTTCAGGCAGCGAACCGTGTCCGTCCAGGGACACGAGGTGCCGCTGACGCCGCTCGAGTACAACCTGCTGGCCGCCTTCGTCAGCCATCCGAACCAGGTCCTCAGTCACGCCCAGCTGCTGCAGCTCGCCTGGGGCGACAACTCCGACGTCTCGCGCGACCAGGTCAAGCTCTACGTCGGCTACCTCAGGCGCAAGCTCGGCGCGGAGGGCGACTCGCCGATCGAGACCGTCCGCGGCTTCGGCTACCGCTACCGGCGGGTTGCCTAGCTCTCGGACAGCGCAGCGCGCACTGCACCGAGCGGCTCTTCGCTGTCGATCGGCTTCTGCACGTAGGGCGCCGGCCTCCGTGCGGCGAGAGTGCCGCGCCTCTCGGTTAGGACGCCCGGGCCGCGAGCAGGCGCTTCACGCGCGCGCGAAGATCGTGGGCGTCGAACGGCTTCTTGACGTAGTCGTCCGCTCCGGCGGCCATGCCTCGAGCCACGTCGGCCTCCTCCGCGCGGGCCGTGAGGAGGATGACCGGCATCTCGCTCGTCCGCTCGGTGCGACGCAGCTCGCGCGTGACCCCGTAACCGTCGAGCCCGGGCATCGTCACGTCGAGCACGGCTAGGTCCGGCGTCTGCTCGACTGCGAGCTTCAGGGCCTCGTCTCCGCTGCGCGCGGTGATCACGTCACAGCCCGCCCGCTCCAACCGGAAGGCGACCAGCAGCAGGATGTCCTCGTCGTCGTCGGCCACGAGCACGAGCGGCCGGCGGTTGGGAACGGCCTCGATCACGCCGCCGCCTCGACGTCGTCGGCGTTCTCGGCCGCGAGTGGAAGCTCGATCCGGAACGTCGTGCCCTCGTGGGGCCGGCTCACGAGCGTGATGTCGCCGCCGTGGGCCTCGACGATCGCCTTCACGATCGCCAGCCCGAGCCCGGTTCCCGGGATCGCCTGCTCGGTCGCCGACGCGGCCCGGAAGAAGCGCTCGAAAAGACGCGACTGCTCGGCCGTGGGGATGCCGATGCCCGAGTCCTCGACCTCGAGCACGACCCGGCCGTCCGCCGCGGCGGTCCGCACTTCGACCCGACCGCCCTCGGGTGTGAACTTGAGCGCGTTCGAGACGAGATTGTCGAGCACCTGGGCGAGTCGGCCGCGGTCGCCGACGAGCGCCGGCACCGGCTCGGTCGAGAGCACGAGCGCGATCGACTTTTGATCGGCGACCGGCCGAGCCTCCTCGACGCAGTCGGCGGCGAGCGCGGAGACGTCGACCTTGGCTCGCTCGAGCGTGAGCCGGCCTGCGTCGGCCTGGGCGACGAAGAGCAGGTCTCCGACGAGACGCAGCAGACGTTCCGAGTTGCGCTCGACCGCACGCAGGAAACGCTCCTGCTCGGGGTTCAGCGCCCCGGCCTCCTCGTCGAGCACCAGCTCGAGGTAGCCGCGAATCGACGTCAGCGGGGTGCGCAGCTCGTGCGAGACGAGCGAGAGGAACTCGTCCTTGAGCCGGTCGAGCTCGCGAAGACGCTTGTTCTGGTCGGTGAGCGTACGCCGGGCGCGCTCGGCCTCGGCCTGCGCTTCCTGGGCGAGGGCGAGCGACTGCTCGAGCCTGCCCGCCTGGGCGACGAGCTGGCGGTTGCGCACCTCGACGGCCGCCGTGACGCGGCGCAGGATCGGGATCAGGGCGGCGCAGAGCACGAGCAGCGCCAGGAACAGGAAGCCGGCAACCGGGTAGAAGGTCTTCTTCGCCTGGTCGCCTATGCGCGCCTCGTAGTCCTGGTAGAGCTCGAAGACGCCGACCGGCGTCGTGTCCCGACCCGTGTAGACGGGCAGGTACATCTCGAGCACCTTCATGTTCCTGCCGCGGAACCGAAGCCGGCCCACCTCCTTCATGCCCCGGCCGCGGAGGACGGCGGTCACGGTCGCCTTCTCGTCGGCGGGGAAAGTGCCGATCAGCCGGGGCGAGGTCGAGTAGCTGATGCGCCCCGACGGAGCGAAGAGGTTGATGCGGACGAGGCCCTCGGAGTGCACCGCGCGCTGAAGCAGCTGGTCGAGCTCCGCGCGACGCTTGCCCGCCACGGGCTGCGAGAAGTCGGTCTCGGTCAGCTCGTTGCGCAGGAGGACGTCCGCGAGGAACTGCGCGCGCGTCGCCGCCTGGCTCTCGGCCTGCGACGTCGCACGCTGGTGGACGAACCAGAGGATCGCCCCTGCTGCGAAGAGCAGTGCGACCGCGGTGTAGCCCGCGATGCGGAGCGTCAGTCTCGGGGGATTGGGCGCCATCAGTTCCTGTGTCTGTGTTCTCGCGCGCGCGAGGGAAAACCCTGGGGTCGAGGGGACTCATCGGCAGAAGGAGGCCCTAGATTGAGGGAGCGCGAAGCGCTTGACCGTGCTGCCGCAGGCAGCGCGGATCAGTGGAGGGGGTTCGGGGGAACCGGGAGGTTCCCCCGACGGCTAGCCCGGAGCGATCGTCCTCGGCAGCCACCTACGTACAATCCGTCCATGGCGACGACCGAGGATGGCCGAAAGCTCTCGGGCCTCCAGGAATGGCGGCAGCAGCTCTACGAGGCGACTCCGGAGCGCTCCGAGGAGCTCTCCTCGACGATCTCGGGGCTGCCGAACGAGCCGCTCTACGGCCCCGACAACGTCGAGGTCGACTACGACGCCGACCTCGGCTACCCCGGCGTCTATCCCTTCACCCGCGGCGTCTACCCGTCGATGTACCGCGGCAAGCTCTGGACGATGCGCCAGTTCGCCGGCTTCGGAACCCCTGAGGAGACGAACGAGCGCTTCCGCTACCTGCTCGAGCACGGGCAGACGGGGCTTTCGACGGCCTTCGACATGCCCTCGCTGATGGGCTACGACTCCGATCACGCACGGTCGGTGGGCGAGGTCGGGCGCGAGGGTGTGGCCGTCGACTCGCTCGACGACATGGAGACGCTCTTCTCGGGGATCCCGCTCGGCGAGGTCTCGACGTCGATGACGATCAACTCGACCGCGGCGATCGCGCTCGCCTTCTACGTCTGCGTCGCCGAGCAGCAGGGCGTGCCGCGCTCGGAGCTCCGCGGGACGATCCAGACGGACATCCTCAAGGAGTACATCGCGCAGAAGGAGTGGATCTTCCCGCCCGAGCCCTCGATGCGGCTCGTCGTCGACATGATCGAGTTCTGTGCCCAGGAGATGCCGCGCTGGCATCCGATCTCGATCTCCGGCTACCACATCCGGGAGGCGGGCTCGAACGCGATCCAGGAGCTGGCGTTCACGCTCGCGAACGGGTTCGCCTACGTCGACGCAGCCGTGGAGCGCGGCCTCGACGTCGACGACTTCGCGCCGCGGTTCTCGTTCTTCTTCAACGCGCACCTCGACTTCTTCGAGGAGATCGCCAAGTACCGCGCCGCCCGGCGGATCTGGGCGCGGGAGCTCCGCGAGCGCTACGGCGCACAGAACCCGCGCTCGTGGCTGATGCGCTTCCACACACAGACGGCAGGGGTCTCGCTGACCGCGCAGCAGCCCGAGGTGAACATCGTGCGGACCGCGCTCGAGGCGCTCTCGGCGGTGCTCGGCGGGACGCAGTCGCTGCACACGAACTCCTTCGACGAGGCGCTGGCGCTGCCGACCGAGAACGCGGTCCGCATTGCGCTGCGCACGCAGCAGGTGATCGCGCACGAGACCGGGGTCGTGAACACGATCGACCCGCTCGGCGGCTCCTGGTACCTCGAGGAC
This sequence comes from Actinomycetota bacterium, assembly GCA_046744435.1. Taxonomy (GTDB): domain Bacteria; phylum Actinomycetota; class Thermoleophilia; order Gaiellales; family Gaiellaceae; genus VAXT01. The sequence continues at coordinate 4,703 of JBKPFP010000338.1, forward strand.
CTGACGAACCGGCTCGAGGCCGAGGCGTAC